>CAITBU010000061.1 GCA_903890595.1 uncultured Holophagaceae bacterium
CACCTGACGGCAGGCATCCAGCACCAGGGTGCCGGGGTTCACGCTCACTGCAACGTCGTTGATCTTGATCGTCGGCATGGGCCCACTCCACAGCTTCCAGAATGAGGCTTGACGACCCCGAGGTAAAGCAGGAGCCGCCGGGAGGGGTCCTGACCTTAGCCTCGCCCCACGGCCCCCACCATGCACTGGCGGCAGAATTCAAGGAAATCCCCGAGATCCGGGATGTCCAGGTTCACCTTCGCCGGGATCACGTTGGAGACCACCACCTGCCGCCGGAGCTCCCCCGTGGACTCCAGGGAGAACACGAACCAAGCATGCCGATCCGCCTCCGAGGACAGGGTGAGGCTCACCACCCGGGTCTCAAAGAACAGGTCTGGGGCACCACCATCCTCCGGCGTGTGCCACGTGGGGATGTGGCCCCGCCGAACAAACTCGTCTCGCAGCTGCTCCAGGGTGTGCTGGACCGTGAACTGCACCTCGACCTGGATCTCCATGAACGCCTCCACCCCCCTTTTCGGCAGAATCCCCCCGCGCCCAAACCCTGGCATCCATCCCTTCCGGTGAACCCCAAGTCATGGGAAAATCGAGGGTTCAGGGGGGACTGACATGCCAACGGCACTGATCTCGGTCTACGACAAGGCAGGGCTTATCCCCCTGGCAGAGGGCCTGCTGGGCCTGGGCTGGCGCCTCCTCGCCACCGGCGGGTCCCTCCGGACCCTGCAGGAGGCCGGCCTTGAGGCGCACGAAGTCGCAGGCTACACGGGTGCCCCGGAGTGCTTTGACGGCCGGGTGAAGACCCTGCACCCCCGCATCCACGGGGGTCTGCTGTTCCGCCGGGACCTGGCCAGCCACGTGGCCGATGCCAAGGCTCAGGGCATCGACCCCATCGACCTGGTGGTGATCAACCTCTACCCCTTCGAGGCCACCATCGCCCGGGAGGGTGTCACCACCGCCGAGGCCATCGAGCAGATCGATATCGGTGGCCCCAGCATGATCCGCAGCGCCTCCAAGAACCACGCCTCCGTGACGGTGCTCACGGACCCCGATCAGTACGCCGGCTTCCTGGACAAGCTCCAGTCCGGCGCCTGGGGCCTGGAGGATCGCCGGCGCTGTGCCCTCGAGGCCTTCCGCCGCACCGCCGCCTACGATGCGGCCATCTCTGGCTGGATGGAGCGCACCAGCACCTCCCACAAGCCGGAGGAGCTCCCCCACCACCTCTGTGTGAACCTGGTGCAGAAGCAGGGCCTGCGCTACGGGGAGAACCCCCACCAGCCCGCCGCCTTCTACGTGGAGCCCGGCCGACCAGTGGAGGGCGTGGCCGCCTGCATCCAGCATCAAGGCAAGGAACTGAGCTTCAACAACCTGCTGGATGCCGATGCCTGCGCTCGCCTGGTCTGGCAGTTCCCAGCGCCCGCCTGCGTCATCGTCAAGCACAACAACCCCTGCGGCGTGGGCCAGGGGCCCCATGCCCTGGAGGCCTTCCTGCGGGCTCAGGCCGGCGACCCCGTCAGCGCCTTCGGTGGCATCGTGGCTTTCAATCGCCCGGTGGGAGCCGAGGTGGCCCAGAAGATGGCCCCCACCTTCTGGGAAGTGATCCTGGCTCCGGCCTTCACCGGCGAGGCCCTCGAGGTCTTCGCGGGCAAGAAGCAGCTGCGCCTCCTCCAGACTCCGGAGCACTGGCCTCAGAGCGCCCGAGGCCTGGACACCCGCTCCATCGGGGGCGGCTACCTGGTGCAGCAGACGGACGATGCCTTCGCGCCCTTCGACACCTGGGAGATGAAGGCCTCCGGCGCCGGCGCCAAGCCCCGGGCCGAAGACCTCATGCTGGCCCAGCGGGTGGCCAAGGCGGTCAAGTCCAACGCCATCGTCCTCGTGAAGGACGGTGCCACCGTGGGCATCGGCGCCGGCCAGATGAGCCGAGTGGACTCCGTGGAGATCGCCTGCCGCAAGGCCGGGGACCGCGCCCGGGGCGCTGCGCTGGGGAGCGATGCCTTCTTCCCCTTCGCCGACGGCGTGGAACTGGCCGCCAGCCATGGCGTCACGGCCATCGTGGAGCCCGGGGGCAGCCTGCGGGACAACGAGGTCATCGCCGCCGCCCAGAAGCTGGGGATCTGGCTCTTCTTCACCGGAATGCGCCACTTCCGTCATTAGGTCCTTCGTTCTTTACGTGCCGGGCCCAAGGCCCCAGGGAATGTCATGAAAACCTCTGAGCTCCGCCAGCGATTCCTCCAGTACTTCGAGCGCCATGGTCACCGCAGGGTGGCTTCCAGCGCGGTGATCGGCCCCGCCGACGATCCGACGGTGATGTGGACCAACTCGGGAATGATCCAGTTCAAGGACGTTTTCCTCGGCAAGGAGAAGCGCGACTACAGCCGGGCCACCTCCAGCCAGAAGTGCCTCCGGGCCGGCGGCAAGCACAACGACCTCGACATGGTGGGCTTCACCGCCCGTCACCACACCTTCTTCGAGATGCTCGGCAACTTCAGCTTCGGGGACTACTTCAAGGCCGATGCCATCCGCTTCGCCTGGGAGTTTGTGACCGGCCCCATGGAGCAGGGCAACCTGGCCCTGGACCCCAGCAAGCTCTGGATCACGGTCTTCGAGGGCGCCGATGGTGTTCCCGCTGACACCGAGGCCGAGGAGCTGTGGAAGGCCGCAGGCGTCCCCCCGGAGCGCATCATGCGCTTCGGCAAGAAGGACAACTTCTGGCAGATGGGTGACACCGGGCCCTGCGGACCCTGCTCCGAAATGCACTACGACCGGGGTGCCCATCTGCCGGGAGACGCGACGCCCAACGGCGATGGCGACCGGGTCATGGAGATCTGGAACCTCGTCTTCATGCAGTACGAGCGGGATGCCACCGGCGCCTTGACCCCACTGCCCAAGCCCAGCATCGACACCGGCATGGGCCTGGAGCGGACGGCCAGCATCCTGCAGGATGTGGACACCAACTACGAGATCGATCTCTTCGTGCCCATCTTCGAGGCCATCTGGAAGCTGGCCAAGGTGGCCCCGGAAGACCGGAAGGAGCACGCCAACCGGACGGCCTCCCAGGTCGTTGCTGACCATATCCGGGCCGCCACCTTCATGTGCTACGACGGCGTGGTGCCCGGCAATGAGGGCCGCGGCTACGTCCTACGCAAGATCATCCGCCGCGCCCTGCGCTTCGGCCGGAAGCTGGGCATCGAGGGCCTCTTCTTCTCCGAGCTTGCTCCGGCGGTGTTCCAGGCCATGGGTGACCAGTACCCGGAAATCCTGGCGGAGCTGGGCCGCATCCAGAAGTCGCTGCTGCGGGAAGAGCGGCAGTTCAGCCAGACCCTGTCGGCAGGCCTGAAGCTGCTCGAGGCCAGCGACATCGCTTCTGGGACCCTGGCCGGATCGGACATCTTCCGGCTCTATGACACCTATGGGTTCCCCGTGGACCTGGTGGAGGACTGGTGCCGGGAGCGGGGCATTCATGCCGACCTCGAGGGCTTCCAGCAGGAGCTGAATGCCCAGCGCACCCGGGCCCGGGCGGCCATGAAGGCCCATGATCTGCGCCTGGCCGGCGACCTCGCGGTGCTGGCGGAGCTACCCCCCACCCGCTTCATCGGCTACGACCACATGGAGGGCCAGGCTCACGTGGTAGCCCTCTTCGACGAGAACCACCGCCGGGTGACTCAGCTCACAGGGGCCGGCTACGCCCTCCTGGACCGCACCCCCTTCTATGCCCTCTCCGGCGGGCAGGTGGGTGATACGGGCCAGCTCCGCTTCGAAGGTGGCCACGCCGAGGTACTGGACTGCGTGGCCCCGGCCCAGAAGCGCCACCTGCACCAGGTCCAGGTGTTCGGCACCCTCATGGAGAACACCGCCGTCAACGCCGTTGTCCACACCGTCCGCCGGCGGCGGGTGCGCGCCCATCACACGGCCACTCACCTGCTCCATGCGGCCCTCCGGGAGGTCCTGGGTACCCATGTCAAGCAGGCCGGCAGCGTGGTAGACGCTTCTCGCCTCCGCTTCGACTTCACCCACTTCGCCCCCCTTGAGCCCGCCCAGATCGCTGAGATCGAGCGCCTCGCCTCGCGCCAGTCCCTCCGTTCCGTCGACACCTCGGTCCGGGAGATGGACATCGACGAGGCCCTGGCCTCGGGTGCCATGGCGCTCTTTGGAGAGAAGTACGGGGATGTGGTGCGGGTGGTTCAGGTCCCCGGCTTCTCCACTGAGCTCTGCGGTGGCACCCACGTGGCCAACACCGGCGAGATCGGCGTGGTGAAGGTCATCTCCGAGGGGGCCGTCAGCGCCGGTGTGCGACGCATCGAGGCCGTGGCTGGCGAGCAGGCCCTGGAGCTCCTCCAGGCTGACGAGGCCATGATCCACGCCCTGGCCCGCCAGGCCAACACGGGTCGGGAGGCCCTGCCGGAGCTCCTCGCCGCGAAGGACCACCGCATCGCCCAGCTGGAGCGGGAGCTGAAGGAGTCCAAGCTGAAGGCGGCCAGTGCCGGTGGAACCGCAGAACAGACCGAGGAAGTCCGCGGAACCCCCCTGGTCACCGCATCCGTCGAGGGCCTGGAGGGCAACGCCCTGCGGGAGCTGATGGATCAGGTCCGCACGCGACACCACAGTGCGGTCATCGTGCTGGCCTCCACCGTGGCCCCGGACAAGGTGGCGGCCCTGGTCTCCGTCTCCGCCGACCTGCCTCAGGACGCTGGTGCACTCTTCAAGGCCATGCTGCCAGCCCTGAACGGCCGGGGTGGTGGCAAGAAGGACCTGGCCCAGGGCGGCGGCAGCAACCCCGCGGGCCTGCCAGCAGCCTTCGAGGCCCTGCGGGCCGCACTGTAGCCCCGCGAAGGGCACCTCCCCGCTATTTGGCGGGGGTGGCGTCCTTCTCGTGGCAGCCAAGACAGGTGATCAGCTTGGGGTCGGGACTGCGCCAGTAGACGCTGTCCTGGCCGCCCACCTCTTTGCGTAGGTTCTCGGGCACCCGAGCCCAGTAGAAGAGGAAAGCCGTGCTGCCGTCGGCCTTGGTCTCCTTCATGTAGAGGGGCCCTGGCTCGGTGCCAGGCTTGCCCTTCTCGTCCGTAAAGGTGGCCATGACCGCATAGGCACCAGGCTTCATCGGCTTGCCCGCCTGGTAGTCATCGATGCCCGAGGCCGTGACCCAGATGCGACGCCAGCGGTCACCATGGGCTTTGCTACGCTCAGGGGCGGCACCGGCAGGCTCGAGGCTGGCGTAGTCCAGGGCCCGGATGGGCAGGTCTGCCTCGGCATCGTTCCGCTTGGCGCGGTCCGCGTCGGCGGCGGCCTTATTGGTCTCCTCGTTGCCAAAGACCATGATGCCACCCAGCTTTCCACTGAAGCCCCAGGACCCAAGCCAGAGGAGGGCAACCACCAGGGCGGGCACCCCGGCCCCCCGCTCCCAGAAGCGGCGGCCAGCATGGCGCCGCTCAGCAAAGCCAGGGCTATCCTCCCGACGCCAGGCCCGCCACAGCAGCCAGGTACAGAGGCCGCCGATGACGAAGCCCACCAGGGAGGCCGTGATGTGGAGCTGCAGCATCTTCTGAAGGACCTGCTTCTCCGACGCCACCACCGGGAAGTAGCCGGTGACGGGGATGAGATTGACCTGTCGCCCCCAGAGGAGGCCGCTCACCAGGGAGGCCACGCTGCTCGCCCAGCCCACCGCCGCAATGAAGAAGGCCGTTCCGGTCAGGGGCCGGGCGTGCTTCGTCAGGAAGGAGATGAGGATGGCCAGAGGAAGCGCCGCCACCAGGCCCAGGGGCACATGGACGAAAGCGGGATGTTCCCGGGCGATGAACTCAATGAGGGGGGAGGCGAGCATGGAACTCCTGGATTAAAAGACGCGGGCGACGTTGAAGGCGATGGCCCACTGGGAGGTGAGCCTGGGCCCGCCACCGTAGTCCCCGCTCATCACCTGGTTGGCGGTGGTGCCGCTGGCGTTGGTACCCGCCAGGGTGAAGCGGTGTTTGAAGGTCTTGTACGAGAAACCAGCGGCAAAGCCGTTCTGGTAGGTGGAACCATCCGTGATGCCACCAGGGGCGGCCTTGGCGAACTTCGAGGGCCGGGGATAGTACTCGGCCATGACGGAGAACTTGTCCGTGAAGCCGTAGCGCAGGCCCAGGCCCACGTTGAAGACCCCGCCCTTGTTGGGCTTGGTGTTGGGGGTGGTGCCCGGCGGCACCGGCAGGATGGTGTCGCTGGTGGTGGTCTTGCTGACGAAGGTGGGGACCAGGGACAGGATTAGATCGTCCCCGATGAAGATCTCCGTCGGGAGCTGGGCTGTGAAGCCAGTGACGCCGATCCTGCCGAAGGGCGTGACGCCCTCCTTCACCACTTCGTCGAAGTGCTCAGCCCGGAGGGCCATGCGCACGTAGTCGCCGTTCCACACCTGCTGCTGGAACCCAGCGTTGAAGGTCTTGTTGTCCGCGGTGCGGTAGACAAAGAGGTTCAGACCCTTGATCGGCTTGATGCCGAAGGTGAACCCCACGCCAGCGTAGGTGAACCCGTCCAGACCGTAGGCGTCCTTGCCGTGATCTTTCACGGGCTGGATGAAGCGGTGCGTGAACACCACCCCCAGGTCCCAGTACTGCATCCGCTCGGCGGAAGGCAGGTTGATCACCAGGGGAAATTCGGATGATTCGGCTCGGAGATGCCCCCCTGCCAGGAGGGCACAAGCGAGCAGGGGTGCGATCTTCCGTGACATCAGAGCTCCGTTGGGTTACTTGGCGGCGAACTTGCGCATGATGGGGATCATCTTCTCGACATCAGCCTGCGACATCTTGTCCTTGAAGGCGGGCATCTTGTCCTTGCCGTCCATGGTCACCTTGATCCAGTCACTGTCCTTCTTCTTGTTGGCCTTGCGGCTGTCCGTGAAGTCGAAGCCGTTGTCCGGCAGGGGCTTGCCGCTGTTGTCGCGGCCAGAGCCGTTGGCGCCGTGGCAGCGGGCGCAGGCATCCGTCCAGTACTTATTGAGGTCGCCGCCCTGGAACTTGGGGACGTCCTTGGCCGGATCGGCGGCGG
>CAITBU010000062.1 GCA_903890595.1 uncultured Holophagaceae bacterium
ATCCCCGACGGCTACCGGGGCCTCCACGAGCTGAAGCGCTTCGAGGGCGGTGAGATCAAGTGCGTGGCCTGCTTCATGTGCCAGGAGGCCTGCCCGGCCCGCTGCATCAGCATCGAGGCCGAGGAGTTCAGCGACCTGAACCTCACCCAGGGCTTCCAGGAGAAGCGCCCGGCCAAGTTCTCCATCGACATGCTCCGGTGCATCTGCTGCGGCATGTGCGAAGAGGCCTGCCCCAAGGACGCCATCTGGCTCCGCAAGGACTACGAGCTGGCGGCCTACGACCGGCTGTCCATGCAGTACGGCAAGTGGGACCTGATGAACACCTACTCCGATGCGGACGGCAAGGCGCACATCAACCAGGACCCCACCCCCTCCGTGCCTCGCCGCACGATCGCGCTGTAGGGAGAGGCCCATGTTCCTTACCTTCGCCCTCATCACCCTCTGCGCCGCCCTCGGGATGCTCCTGCAGAAGAACGTCATCGTGGCGGGCCTCTGCCTGGTGGCGACCTTCTTCGGCCTGGCGGGCCTGTTCCTGCTCCTCGCCAACCCCGTGGCCGCGGCCTTCCAGCTCATCGTCTACAGCGGCGCCATCATGGTGCTGGTGCTCTTCGTCATCATGATGCTGAACAGCCACGAGGAGGAGCCTGCCCAGGCCTCCCGGCCGGTCCAGCGCTGGCTCGGTGTGGCCCTGGCGGCCCTCCTGGCCCTGGGCTCCATCAAGCTGGTATCGGCCTCCGCTGGCGTCGCGGCGCTGGCCAAGTCCGGGGCTGCCGTGCCCACGGCCATGACCCTGCAGAAGGTGGGGACGACCCTGTTCGCCGAACATGTGCTGGGCTTCGAAGTGGCGGGTCTCCTGCTGCTGGTGGCCATGATCGGCGCCGTTGCGCTGACCAAGAGGAACCTGTGAGGAGCCCCCGATGACCGGCATGGAAGCGATCCTCAGTGGCGGCCTCCAGGGATACCTGGTGGTGGCCTTCCTCCTGTTCACCATCGGCCTGGCCACGGTCCTGCTCCGGCGCACCCTGCTCATGCAGTTCATGGGCGTGGAGCTGATGCTGAATGCGGCCAATGTGGCGCTCCTGGCGTTCGCCCGCTTCCGCGGCGGGGACCCCCAGGGCACGGTCTTCTACCTCTTCATCATCGCCGTGGCCGCCTGCGAGGCAGCCGTTGGTCTGGCGCTGGTCATCGGCCTCTTCCGCCACCGGTCCACCACGGACTCGGACCGGGCCGCCAGCCTGAAGCAGTGAGGATGCGATGAACAAGTATTACTGGCTCATTCCGATCCTCCCCCTGGTGGGCGCGGCCTTCAATGGTCTGCTGGGCAAGCGCGCCGGCAAGGGCGCCACCACCTTCGTGGGCTTGGGCGTCATCTTCGGCTCCCTGCTCTTGGCCGTCTCCGCTTTCCTGGCCATGAAGGCGACGGCTGACCACCGCCTGGTGCTCAACTACGGCGAGTGGATGGCCACGGGCTCCCTCAGCGTGCCCTTCGGCATGGTGATCGATCCCCTGAGCGGCACGATGATGCTCGTCATCACCGGCATCGGCTTTCTGATCCATCTCTACTCTGTGGGCTACATGCACGGGGACGAGGGCTACAGCCGCTTCTTCAGCTACCTGAACCTGTTCGTGTTCTTCATGCTGACCCTGGTGCTGGGCTCGAGCCTGGTGCTGATGTTCGTGGGCTGGGAGGGGGTGGGTCTCTGCTCCTACCTGCTCATCGGCTACTTCTATGAGACGGACTTCGCCCCGGACGCCGGCCTCAAGGCCTTCCTCACCAACCGGGTGGGTGACCTGGGCGTGTCCATCGGGATGATGACCCTCTTCGCCGCCTTCGGGACCCTCACGGTCTCCGACATCCTCACCCAGGCGGGGCACGTTGCCCCCGAGGTGGGCTTCGGCGTGCTGACCTTCGCCACCCTGATGCTCTTCGTGGGCGCCACGGGCAAGAGCGCTCAGCTGCCCCTCTACCTCTGGCTGCCGGACGCCATGGCGGGCCCAACGCCTGTCAGCGCCCTCATCCACGCGGCCACCATGGTCACCAGCGGCATCTACATGATCTGCCGCCTGGCACCGGTCTTCGCCCTGGCCCCCATCACCATGACGGTCGTCGCCTGGGTGGGTGCTGCCACCGCCCTCTTCGCCGCCAGCATCGGCCTGGTGCAGCGCGACATCAAGAAGGTGCTGGCCTACTCCACCGTCTCCCAGCTGGGCTACATGTTCCTGGGCCTCGGCGCCTCTGGGTTTGCGGCGGGCTTCTTCCACGTCTTCACCCACGCCTGGTTCAAGGCCCTCCTCTTCCTCGGGGCCGGCAGTGTGATCCACGCCATGCACCACGAGCAGGACCTCTTCAAGATGGGCGGTCTCAAGGCCAAGACGAAGATCACCTTCATCACCATGCTGTGCGGCACCCTGGCCATCATGGGCTTCCCCGGCACCAGCGGCTTCTTCAGCAAGGACGAGATCCTCTACCTGGCCTACCTGAAGTCCCCCGTGCTGTGGGTGATCGGCGTCATCGGCGCCTCCTGCACCAGCTTCTACATGTGGCGCCTCATGGCCCTCACCTTCTGGGGTGAGCCCCGGGACCACCACGCCTACGACCATGCCCACGAGAGCCCCTTGACCATGACCGTGCCCCTGATGGTCCTGGCTGCCGGCTCCCTGTTCTGGGGCGTCTGGGGCATCCCCGAAGCCTTCGGCGGCCACTTCGCCATCGGTGAGTGGCTCAAGCCGGCCCTCACCTACGGCCAGGTTCACGCTCCCCACGGTGGCCACCACGAGGGCCCGGCGGTGCTGCTGGCCTGCATCTCCACCGGCCTGGGGCTCCTCATGGGCTTCCTCGGCTGGTCCAAGTACAAGAATGGCCCCGCGGCGGAGATCGCCTTCGCTGGCCGCCATCCCTTCATCCACGACCTGCTGCTCAACAAGTACTACGTGGACGAGGGCGTGGAGCGCTTCCTGCTCGGCCCCACCCGCTGGTTCGGCAACCTGCTGTGGAAGCTCTTCGACGTCATCGTCATCGACGGCGTGGGCGTGAACCTGCCGGGCGCCCTGGCCCGGGTCTCCGGAGACTTCACGGCCCTCTTCCAGACCGGCCGGGTGCGGAACTACGCACTCAGCATGGCCCTGGGCGGTGCGGTCCTCCTCTATGTCTTCCTGAAGTAGGTGGGGCGATGACCTGGCTTAACTCCCATCCCCTCTCCTTCCTGGTCTTCGCACCGGCCCTGCTGGGCTTCGCCATCCTGGCGGTCCCCCAGACCCAGGCCCGCCTCGCCCGCATGGTGGGCTTCATGGGCGCCATTGCCGTGTTCGTCCTGAGCCTCTCCTGGCTGCTGGGCCGCGGCGGCACCCTGGCTCCGATCCTGGCTGAGCGTGCCCCCTGGTTCACCCTGGTGGGTCTGCCGGTGGACTACTCCCTCTGCGTGGACGGCCTGAACCTCTGGCTGGTGCTGCTCACGACCTTCCTGGTGCCCCTCACCATGCTC
>CAITBU010000063.1 GCA_903890595.1 uncultured Holophagaceae bacterium
CCTGCTGGAGGGCACCTGGTTCTGCGACGCGGCCCTGGCGGACCAGGGCAAGCCCAGCCCCCTGGCCATGGCCCGCACCCTGCGGGAGCACCGGGCCGCCCGCAGCATCCACTTCCCCAAGTCCCTGCGCCCCGCTCTGGCCGCCTGGCTGGCCCGGGTCCCCGAGCGCATCGGCGTGGACGAGAGCCTGGCGGGACCCTTCAACACCCACAGCGGCCCCTTCTGGGACGCCGAAGGGCCTTTTCTCCTGCGCTACCACGCTGTCCTGCAGCGCCGCTGGCCGGACCTGCCGCCCATGCCCTTCGCGGACTTTGATCCCGGCGTGACCGTGGACCGGCCGGCAGCACCCTACCTCTGCCTCATGCCCGGCTCCACCTGGCCCTCCAAGGCCTGGCCCATCGCCCACTACCGCACCCTCCTCCTGCGGGCCCGGACGGAGGGGTTCCAGGTGGCCGTGCTGGGCTCCCCGGACGAGGCCGCCACCTGCGCGGCGGTGGCTGGGGCCGAGGGCATCGATCTCTGTGGCCGGACCACCCTCAAGGAGGCCGCGGCCTGGCTGCGGGGGGCGGCGGCAGTGCTGGGCAATGATTCCGGCCTCAGCCACCTGGCCGCCGCCTGCGGGGCCCCGGTGCTGGCACTCTACGGGGCCACGGATCCCGGCGGGTCCACGCCCTGGGGCCCCTGCAGCCGAGGTCTCCGGGAGGAGGGCCTGCCCTGCGCCCCGTGCTTCAAGCCGGTCTGCACCGTCCCTGGGCAGCCCTGCCTGGAGGGCATCCAGCCTGTTCAAGTCTGGGATGCCCTGCAACCCATGATCCGGGGCTAGAATCAGCCATCACCGTGAGGTCCGCATGTTTCGCCGAATCGTCCTCGCCTTTGCCACCGCAGCCCTCATGGCCCAGGCTCCCGCCATCCGCTTCGACAAGACCCACCACGACTTCGGCCGGATCACCCCGGACCGGAAGATGGCGGCCAAGTACCGGGTGACCAACTCCGGCAACGCCTTCCTCAACATCACCCAGGTGCGCCCCAGCTGTGGCTGTACCTACACCGTGCTGGGCAAGTGGTCCCTGGCCCCGGGCGAGTCCACGGACATCGAGGCCCAGTTCGATCCCAAGGGCATGCGCGGCGGCGTGCGGAAGTCCATCGAGGTCCTCTGCGATGACCCCAAGACCCCGGCCATCCACCTCACCCTCGAGGCCGAGGTGGTGCAGGAGATCATGCCCTCCGTGGATTCTGTGTATTTCTTCCAGGTGCCCCGCTCCACCACCTCCCGCAGCCAGGTCCGCTACGCCAGCGGCAACGGCGAGCCGGTGCAGATCGTGGAGGTGAAGGCCCCGGGTGCCCCCTTCCTGACCTTCACCCACCGGCAGGAGGGCAAGGATGTGGTGCTCGAGGTGGGCTTTGAGGGGCGCAAGGTGCCGGCCGGCAGCTACCGGGGTGTGGAGCAGGCCACGGTGCGCTTCACCAGCGGCCGTCTCACCCAGTTGCCCCTGAACGTCCAGTGGGATCTCAAGCCCGCCATCGTCACCACCCCCCAAGAGCTCGTCTTCCAGGACACGGCGGGCAAGGAGCTGCGCCAGAAGGTGGCCCTGAAGCACGCCGAGAGCCGACCCTTCCGGATCACCGGTTCCTCGTCGTCCGTCACCGGCCTCCGAGTGGAGGGACTCAACCAGAAAGCCGCCAACCAGGAGCTGACCGTGGTGCTACCGGCCTCCCTGAAGCCCGGCCGCTACAGCGAGGTCCTGTCCCTGACCAGCGATGACCCGGACCAGCCGGAGCTGACCATCCGGGTGCTGGTGCTGCTGAAATAGGCGACGGCGCCAGGATTCCCATCGAGCCCAGGCGCCTCCGGCGATAGCCTGGAGGGATGCCCGAAGCCCGCAGGTCCCACCTCGTTGCCGTCCTCGCCCTGGCGACCATCGCCCTGGTGTGGGCCGGGGGCTTCCCCGCCA
>CAITBU010000064.1 GCA_903890595.1 uncultured Holophagaceae bacterium
GCCTTGGCCTCGGCTTCGTCGGCCAGGATGCGCAGGAGTGGGAGCAACAGGGCGGCGTCTCGGCTGGCGTAGCTGATCTGGGCGTCCCGCAGGGGGCGCAGCATCCAGTTGGAGTCCTGCTCTTCTTTGGGGATGTCGATGCCGAGCTTGAGGCGGGCCATGGTCTTGAGGCCGGGCTGAGGATAGCCCAGGGCCCGAGACAGGAGCATGGTGTCGAAGATGCTGTTGGGCACCACATCATAGAGGCGCTTGAAGACGATGCCGTCGCCGGAGAAGTCGTGGACGATCCAGGGCACCTGACCCATGGCCTGGAGGGCGGGGCGCATGTAGTCCTGGAGGGGCAGAGGGTCCACCAGCCAGGCTTGGTCGTGGGTCGCCACCTGCATCAGGGCCAGCACGCAGTGGTGCATGCCCGTCAGGCTGCACTCGATGTCCACGGAGAGCAGACCGGCCGCGTGCCACAGCGGCAGGGCTGCCTGCAGCTTCTCGGGCGTGTCCACGAAGGTCGTTGGGAGGTCGAAGAGCTCAAGCGCCATCTCACCAGTGTGCCGCAGTTGGCGATCCATTACCCTGTAGCATCCTGCGCATTCCGGAGATCGCCATGAACCGCTCCCTCTTCTGGACCACCTTCGTCACGGTTTTCCTGGCGGAAGTGGGTGACAAGACTCAGCTCGCTGCCATGACGGCCACCGTCCGCAGCGGGCAGATTTGGACGGTCTTCTTCGCTGCCAGCGCCGCCCTGGTCTGCGCCACGGCCATCGGTGTGGCCGTGGGAGGCGTGCTCTTCCGCCACATCCCGGAGGCCGCCATCAAGTGGGCCGCCGGCACCGCCTTCATCGCCGTAGGCCTCTGGGTGCTCATCAAGGGGTGAGGCTGGTCGTAGAAAAAACGTTCACCACGAAGACCACGAAGACCACGAAGGACACTCGCTCTGGTTTTCTTCGTGGTCTTCCCGTCTTCGTGGTTAAGGTCCTTTTACCCCCTCCGCAGGGTGAGGATCGGCAGCTCGGGGGGGGCGCCGATGCGGACGGGGAGGCCCACCACGCCCAGGCCGCGGCTGACGTAGAGGAGGTCGTCGTCCTCCCGGTAGAGGCCGCCCGTGCGGGGGCCGAGCAGGTGGGCGCTGCTGAAGCCCGGGATCAGGTTGATCTGGCCGCCGTGGGTGTGGCCGGACAGCGTGAGGCGGGCGCCCGCCAGCCGGGCCTGCTCCCACTCCGAGGGGCGGTGGTTGAGGCAGATGCGGAAGGCTTGGGCCGGGACCTGTCGGGTGGCTTCGTCGGGTCGGGGCCCGGGGCCAAAGTTCATGCGGCGAAAGCGGCCATTCCGGGCCATGGGATCCTGCAGGCCCAGGACTGCCAGGACGTCGCCCCCTCGGGTCACCAGGGCGGCACTGTTCTCCAGGGTGCGGATGCCGGCCTGCTCCAGGTCCCGCCAGATGGGGCGGGGGTCGTCGAAGTAGTCGTGGTTGCCCAGGACGGCGAAGCGGCCCAGGGGTGGCTCAAAGCCCTGGAAGGCCTCCAGCAGGGCCGCCAGTTCCTCCGGGCGGCTGTCCACCAGATCGCCCGTGAAGACCACCAGATCAGGCCGCTCCCGCTCTGCCAGGACCCGCCAGCGCCGGAGCAGGGATGGACTCACCAGGGGGCCGGCGTGGAGGTCGCTGAGGTGGGCGATGCGCAGGCCGTCCAGGCCCGGGGGCAGGTCGGCGAAGGCCAGGTCCCGGCGGGTGAGGATGGGATCTCCCAGCGCCTGCCGGGCACCACCGGCCCCCAGCACCGAAGCAGCCCCCGCGCTGGCCAGGGCGGCGGTGCGGAGGAAGGCCCGCCGCCCGGGCTCGATGGGGGCCTCTTCGGGGGTATCTTCGGCCGGGCGCTTCCGCCGCCAGAGGCGCCAGGCCCCTTCCGCCAGCATGGCGATGGCCAGGTGGAGCACGGTGATGGCCTGCAAGTAGAACCCGAGGCGGGCCAGGCTCCGCAGCAGCGGCAGGGCCGAGTGGCCCCCCAGACCCGCCATGCGCAGCAGACCAAAGAGCGCCAGCGGCAGGTGGCAGGCCAGCAGCAGCCACGGCAGGCTGCGGTGGAACCGCTCCGGCAGCTCCAGGCGCAGCAGGCGCAGGTGGAGCCACTGGAGGAGCAGGACAAGAATCAGCGCAACAAGAAAGGTCATCCAGGAACGGCCTCAGGGGCGCAGGAGCAGGGAGACGGTCCCCACCGTGCGGCCTTTCATGATGCCATCCAGGGGTCGGTGCACGCCCAGGGTGAAGCTCAGGTTGCCCATGAGGCGGCGCAGGATGTCCTGGGGCAGGCCCATGCTCCGGCTGTCCAGCTCGAAGCCAACCACCCGCTGGGCGGCGGGCCGACGGGAGGCATCCTGCCAGACCGTCACCTGCTCCAGGTAGGCCTGGACCGTGCCCCCCAGCTCACCTCGGAGACGCTGAAGTCGATTACCCGTGGTGGTGTAGGCGGGCAGGGCGGCCTGGGTCACCCGGTTCGCATCCAGGGAAGCGGGCAGCAGGGAGTTGGGCAGGCCCCCCAGGTGGAAGCGGTCCAGGGTGGTGGGTTCGCCGCCGATGCGGCCCCCCTCGGCCCGCACCGTGAGGGGCACCCAGGGGTTGAGCCAGCTCGCGCGGAAGGTCACCCGGGTCAGGTGCCAGGCCTGGCCCTCCGTGCGGCCCTGCTGCTCCCGCACCGCCAGGCCCACCTGCAGGCCCTGGTCGTTGAGGCTCCAGTGGTTTCCGAGGCTCGCATCCACACCCAGGAGGGAGCGGCCGAGGGCGGTGCCTCCGGTGGGGGTGACGCGCTCCGAGGCAGCGTAGGGACGCAGGGTGTTCCGCGGGCGGCCAAGGTCCTCTTCCTCCAGGGCCAGCTCGAAGCCGCGGCGCTCTCGGTCGAAGCCTTGGGCAAACAGGTAGTCCTGGCGGGAGGGCCTCTCCAGGTTGGAGAACACCTGCAGGGAGGGCGCCCAGCGCCAGCCGTGCCAGGAGGCGCCGGCCATGCCGCCCCGGGGGCCGGCGGTGCTCCCGAGGTTCATGCCCCCGACCTCGCCGAGGCCGAGGCCCGCCAGCACTTGCCAGTTCAAGCGACCCAGGAGGTCATTGCCACCCACGCCCAGCTGGGTGCTCACCCCGGCAGGGGCAGAGCTGAAGGCGAACAGGGAGAAGGTGTCGTGGGTCTCGCCCACCCGGTAGGCATGGGGTGTCACAGGCACCGGCGGTGGCAGGGGGCTGGGCTCGTCGGCCTTGGGCAGGGCCACGTGGGCCACAAGGGGGGCGGTGTCCGCAGGCAGGGCCTTGGCTTCCAGGGGTGGCAGGCTGGTGTCCAGGCGGCGGATCTGGAGGCCCGTGGCGCTGAGCTGCGTGTAGTAGATCCACTTCCCATCCGGCGACGGCACGGGGTTCCAGGCGGCCGCCAGGGTGCGGGTGAGGGGCTTGCCGGCGGCGTCCACCAGGTTCCAGATGCCGTCGACTTCCTTCCAGGTGACGGCGCCGGCCGTGGCCTTTGGGACGGAGGCCGCCGGGTGGGGGGTTTTGCCGGGCTGCCACTGCCAGGGCTGAGCCTGCAGCATGCCCTCGCCATCCGGCAGGCGCAGCTGGAAGCCGATGGTGTCGGCGGCGGTCCAGAGGGGCTTCCAGGGCAGGGCGCCGTGGACCCGGCCCAGGCGCTGGTTGGGGGCCAGGGTTGGCACCAGGGGCTTGCGGTCAGCGGGCTCGTCCGGGTCCACAGGCTTGGGCTTCTTGGGGGCCGCCGGGGCCTTCAGGTCCCAGACGTACAGGCCGGGCTTCTTGGGATCCATCACCCGGGCCAGCAGCTTGGTGCCGTCGGGGCTGAAGGTCAGGTCCGAGGCCCAGCCACTCAGCTGGGTGAAGACCTCGCCCTCCCGCAGGCCCTGGACCTTGGTGCGGCGCTCCAGCTCCAGGGCCGTGTGGGTCAGCTCCGCACAGAAGCGCTGGTAGCCGTCCTGGGGGCCGAAGCCGAAGGTGGCCTTGAAGGCCTCGTCGAACTCGCGCTTGCCCGCCAGGCGGGTCCACAGGGTCTGGAGGGCCTTGGGATCCCCGGAGCGGTCCTCGAGCCAGGCCAGGTAGGCACTGCCGCCCAGGTAGGCCATGCTGCCCCCCAGGAAGCCGTCCATGCCACTGAGGGCCCCGTAGGTGGGCAGCTTGCCCTCCAGGGCCCACTGGCGCAGCACCGCCGCCCGGATGGCGCTGTGGGGGCGGCCGCTGCCCGTGAGCTTGCCTTCGATGAGGGTGGCGTAGCCCTCCGTGACCCAGCGGGGCGTCTTCCCCACCAGGGGGCCCACCACGTCGGTCCAGCGCTGCCAGAAGGTGGGCTTGCGCTGGGGCCGCAGCAGATGGTGCATGTGGGCCAGCTCATGGGTCACCAGCAGCTCGGCCCACCCGTGGTGGTGGCCGATGCCGGAGTCCGGCTCTGGCTCCGTCTTCCAGAGGATCACCATGGGCCGCTGAGGGAAGGGCCAGGCGCTGCCATTGGCCTCCATCACCGGGTCCTGGATGACGATGTCGATGGGCTTTTCCCACACGTAGCCCACCAGGTCCAGGTACTGGGCGTGGACGCCCTCCACCCGGCCCGCCACCTCGCGGCCAAAGCCCTCGAAGGCTGCCGGGCAGTGGATGCGGTAGTGGGGCGTGGTGAACGTGATCCAGGCCGCGTCCGGCGCCTGGGTGCGCGGACCGGCCTGCACCAGGGCGGGCAGCAGAAGGAGGCTGGAGAGGAGGGTTGGTCGGCGCATGCCTCCAGTCTGACCCGGGAGAGACCGCCGTGCGCGTCGTGGCGGTCTCGACAGGGGAGGCCGAGACCCTCTGTCCGGTTGTCCAAGGCGTGACCGTCGTCACTAATTGAGACATATTCTCAAAATAAGCCTTGAAGCGGGCTGGTCGCAAGATGAGACTCGGTCTCATGATCGTGCTTGCCCTCCCCTTCCTGCTGACCGCGACCCCGGTGGCCGAGGTCTCCGGGCTCAGCCCTCGCCCGGTCTTGGACCGCACCGTCTTGGCCATGGGGACCCAGCTCCGTCTGCACCTGGAGGGGGATGGGGACCTGGGCCAGGCCTCGGAGCTGGCCCTGGCAGAGACAGCCCGCATCGAGGCCGCCTGCTCCACCTGGAACCCCGCCTCGGCCTGGAGCCGCCTCAACGCCGCCGAAGGTCGCGCAGTGCCCCTGGCGGCGGAATGGATGGAGCTGCTGGCGCAGGTCCAGGCCTGGCACCGACGGACGGAGGGGGCCTTCGACCCCGTGCTCATGGCCCTGCTCCAGGCCTGGGGTACCCGCCAGGGGGGGCGGACGCCGGCTGCCGCCACGTTGGCAGCGGCCCGCCAGGCCTCTGGCTCGGCCCTGCTGGTGCTGGATCCGAGCAGCGGTACGGCCCGGCTGGCGCACCCCAGGGCCGGTGTGGAGGAGGGCGGCTTCCTCAAGGGCTATGCCCTGGAGGCCATGCGCAAGGCGGTGGAGGTGCCCTCCGGGTGGCTGGACTTCGGCGGCCAGGTGCTGGCTTGGGGGCAGGCCCTGAGGGTCGACATCGCTGACCCGCTGGACCGGCGTCGGCCCCGCTGCAGCCTCCTCCTGAAGGGCGCTTCGCTGTCCTGCAGCGGCACGTCCGAGCGGGGGCGACACCTCTTGGACCCCCGCAGCGGCCAGCCCTGTGCGGCCTGGGGCAGCACCGCCGTGGTGGCCAGCGAAGCCCTCAGCGCCGACGTGCTGTCCACGGCCCTCTACGTCCTGGGCCCCGAGGCCGGCCTGGCCTGGGCCGAGCGCCAGGGCGTCGCGGCCGCCTTCCTGCTCAACGACGGTGAGCTCCGGATGACCCAGGCCTTCCGGTCCCTGCAACCCACCCTGCTGCCCCGGGAGTCCCGATGAAGCTGCTTGTTCGACCACTCCTCTGTGCCCTGCTGACCAGCGCTGCCTGGGCCCAGGACAAGCCGGACCCGGATAAGCGCATGGTCGACCTGGAGCGCCGGGTGGAGGCTCTGTCCCGGGAACTAGAGTCCCTCAAGACGGGCACTGCCGCTCCGGCTCTGACGGAAGAGGGCCGCTTCGGCCTGGGGGCCAGTGCCAGCAAGGTCTACGGCGCGGCGCCGGGGCTGAGTGTGGGGGGCTACGGCGAGCTGCTGTACGAGGGGAAGGCCAGCACCCTGCAGAGCGGCACGCACGTCGGCAGCGAGAAGACAGCGGACGCCCTACGGATGGTGCTCTACACCGGCTACAAGTTCAGCGACCGCATCGTGTTCAACGCCGAGTTGGAGTTTGAGCACGGGGGCTTCAGCGACGAGCATCCCGAGGGTGAGGCCATCGTCGAGTTCTACTACCTGGATTTCCTGCTGCACAAGGCCCTCAACCTCCGGGCCGGCCAGCTGCTCGTGCCCATGGGCTTCGTCAATGAGCTGCACGAGCCGCCGGCCTTCCTGGGTGCCCGTCGCCCCCAGGTGGAGCAGACGATCATCCCGAGCACCTGGCACGAGGTCGGCGTGGGCGTGCATGGGGACCTGGCCGGCGGCCTCAGCTACCGGGTCTACCTCATGAACGGGCTCAACGGTGCCCGGTTCTCCGCCAGCGGCATCGCCGATGGCCGCCAGGACGGCAACAAGGCGCAGGCCCAGAGCCTCGCCTGGACCGGTCGGCTGGACTGGACCCCTCGGAACGGTGTGCTCCTCGGGGCCAGCTTCTACACGGGCAACAGCAACCAGTCGGGGACGGGCCCGGCCCTCACCACCACCCTCTGGGATGTGCACGCCGAGTACCGGGGCCAGGGCTTGCAGGTGCGGGGCCTCTACGCCGCCACCACCAACCGGGCCGCCGGGGTCGCCGCCCTCGAGCCGACCGACCCCGCCCGCACCGTGGGTACGCAGCAGTGGGGCGGCTACCTGGAGCTGGGCTACGACGTCCTGCAGGGCTCCCGCATGGCTCTGGTCCCCTATGTCCGGTACGAGCGGCTCGACACCCAGCAGGCGGTGGTGCCCGGCGTCACTCGAGACCTCGGCGAAGACCGCACCCTGCTGACGGCGGGCCTGGCCTTCAAGCCCATCCCCCAGGTGGCGGTGAAGGCCGACTGGACTCGGGACGAGAACCACGCCCGCACCGGCCGCAACCAGTTCAGCCTAGCCCTGGGCTACACCTTCTGAGGCCGCCCATGCTCCGATTGCTAGCCGCCCTGCTCCTGACCCTGCCCCTTGGTGCGGCCCTGCCCTCCCCCCAGGAGGCCCTGGCCCTGGCCTTCCCCGGGGCCCAGCTGCTGCGAAAGGAGCACACCCTCAGCGAGGCCCAGGCGGGGCGAGTCAAAGCCCTGGCCCAGGTGGACCTGGCCGGGACCTGGATCGTGGCCTACGAGGCTCGCAGGGGCGGAGTGCTGGCGGGCGTCGGGCTCTTCGACACCCACCGGGTGCGCACCCTGAACGAGACCCTCCTGGTGGCCATCTCTGCCGAGGGCCGGATCCTGCGGGTGGAGGCGGTGGTGTTCCGCGAGCCCGCGGAGTACCTGGCCAAGGAGGCCTGGGTCCGGCAGTTCGACGGTAAGGGACTGGACCCCCAGCTCAGCCTGAAGGGGGCCATCCATCCGCTGGCCGGCGCCACCCTCACGGCCCACGCCATGACCGATGCGGCCCGCCGCTGCCTGGCCCTGCACCAGGTGCTCTACCGGGAGGCGAAATGACGCTACCGGAGCGCTGGAGCCTGCACCTCGCCGCCCTGGCCACCGCCGGCACGGGACTGGTGGACGGCCTGCTGCGCTGGTATGGCGAGCGGCCGGGCCCCTTCGGACCGGAGGCCAACCCCTGGCTGGGGACGGCCCAGCACCTGCACGTGCTGGTGGGTCCGCTGCTGGTCTTCGCCCTGGGGATGCTGGTGCGCGGCCACCTCTGGTCGCGACTGCAGGGCGGTGCCGAGGGCCGTCGCACGGGCCTCGGGGCGGCGCTTTTCATAGCCCCCATGGTGCTCAGCGGCGGCGCCATCCAGGTGGTGACCAGCCCGGTCTGGCGGATCGGCTTCGCCTGGACCCACGGCCTTGCCTCGGGCGTGTTCCTGCTGGCCTACCTCGCCCACCTGGCCACCAACCGCCGCCAGCTGGCAGCCACCACCCGCCAGCCGATAGCCGATAGCCGATAGCCGATAGCCGATAGCTGACAGCCGATAGCCGATAGCTGATAGCTGACAGCCGATAGCCGATAGCTGATAGCTTTTACCCCATGTCCAACATCCGCATCCTCAGCGACCAGGTGGCGAACCAGATCGCCGCCGGAGAGGTGGTGGAGCGGCCCGCCTCGGTGCTCAAGGAGCTGGTGGAGAACGCCCTGGACGCAGGGGCGCAGCGCATCGAGGTGCGCTGGGAAGAGGGCGGGAAGCGCCTCCTGGAGGTCGCGGATGATGGCTCCGGCATGGCCCGGGACGACCTCTACCTGGCCCTGGAGCGCCACGCCACCAGCAAGGTGCGCACCGCCGAGGACCTGGGCCACCTGGCCACCTTCGGCTTCCGCGGCGAGGCCCTGCCCAGCATCGCCAGCGTCAGCCGCTTCGACCTCACCAGCGCCGAGACCGAGGGCGCCGGCCAGCGCCTGCGCTGCGAGTTCGGCATCATCAAGGAAGTCACCCCCACGCCCCGCAGCCGAGGGACCACGGTGGCCGTTCGGGACCTCTTTGCTCAGCTGCCGGCGCGGCGCCGCTTCCTCAAGTCCACGGACACGGAGCACGCCCAGCTTTGGGGCGTGGTGGCCCGGCTGGCGCTGAGCTCGCCAGGTGTTCACTGGACCCTCCGGCCAGACCGGGGCGCACCGTTGATCCTGCCGCCCGTGGCGGATGCAGGTCAGCGCCTGGGCCCCCTGCTGGGGGAGAAGCTGGGTCGCCTGGTGCCCTTCGTGAACGGCGAGCGCCCCTGGCAGCTGCGGGGCTTCCTGTCACCGCCGGACCTGAGCTTCCGGGATCGCAACCACCTGTACCTCTTCGTCAATGGCCGGGCCGTGCGGGATCGCCTGCTGCTGGCGGCACTCTCTGAGGGGTGGTCCGGCACCTTCGCCAAGGGCAGCTATCCGGCGGCGGTGCTCTTCCTGGAGCTGCCCCCCGAGGCCGTGGATGTGAATGTGCATCCCACCAAGGCCGAGGTGCGCTTCCGCGAGCCCCAGCGCATCTTCGCCTGGGTGCGCAGCGCCACGGAGGAGGCCTGGTCCCAGCTGCGGGGCGGCCTGGCCTCGGTGCTGGAGCTGCCGCCCAAGCCCATGGAGGCCGAGTTCGACCTGGACCCGTCCCGCCGCAGTGCCCCCCAGCACCCGCGCCTCTGGTCGGATCACTCCGGCGGTGGGCTGGCCACCTATGAGGCCCTGGCCGGGGCCTTTGAGCCCCGCACCCTGGACCAGACCTATCCCTCCTCAGCCCCGCCGCAGCACGCGGCGGAAAGCGAGGCCGAGGCCCCGGCGATCCGCTACCTGGGGGCCTTCCAGCGGACCTACCTGCTGGCCGAAGTCACGGGTGAGGCGGGCCCGGAGCTCTGGATCATCGACCAGCATGTGGCCCACGAGCGGGTGCTGTTCGAGCGCCTCTTCCTGCGCCGGCACGCCCCCGCCGTCCAGCCCCTCATGCCGCCGCGGGTGGTGCAGGTGGGGCCGGCAGACCTGGCCCGGCTCCAGCCCTTCCTGCCGGAGCTGGCGGTGGCTGGTGTGGAGGCCGAGGCCTTCGGCGCCGACGCCCTGGTGGTGCGTGGCCTGCCGGACTTCCTGGTGGACCGGGACCCGCAGACCCTGCTGGATGATCTGCTCATCCGCCTGGAGC
Source organism: uncultured Holophagaceae bacterium (assembly GCA_903890595.1). Classification (GTDB taxonomy): domain Bacteria; phylum Acidobacteriota; class Holophagae; order Holophagales; family Holophagaceae; genus Geothrix. The sequence goes on from CAITBU010000064.1 coordinate 9,762, forward strand.
GGGAGGGCCGGGTGGACCTGGACACCTTCCGTCGGGACCTCAATGCCGAGCTGGCCTGCCGTGCCGCCATCAAGAAGCACCACGCCCTGCCCCCGGAGCTGGCCCTGCGCCTCATCCAGGACCTGCTGGCCTGTGAGGTCCCCAACACCTGCCCCCACGGCCGACCCATCCTGAAGAAGCTCAGCCTGGGGGACCTTGAACGGAGCTTTGGGCGGCGGGTCTGAGGGGGCCTGCTCGGAATCGGCTGCGCCGATTCCGAGATAGGGAAAAACTTCGTGTTGGTCTTGGTCCGTGGCCTCACTCCGGCCGCTGGAGGCGCTCGGCGATGAGGTCCACGCCCAGGCGTTTGGCGGTGGCGTAGAAGGCGGGGCGGGCGAGGCCGAGGGTTTCGGCGGCTTCCGCAGCTCGGTGGCCGCAGGCCTGCAAGGTGTCCAGCAGGAGGCGCCGCTGAAAGGCCCGGGTGCCCTCCTCCCAGGTGTGGGCCTGGGTTGCGGGGGCGGCCAGCTCCGGGAAGTGGGCGACGCGGAGGGGGGCCTCGCCACAGCGGAGGAGGGCCCGCTCCAGGGCATGGAGCAGCTCCCGCACATTGCCGGGCCAGGGCAGGCGCCCCAGGGCCTGGGCCAGCCCGGGGGCCAGGGCCGGCACCGGGCGCTGCAGGCCCTGGGCGGCACGGGCCACCAGCTTCGGCAGCAGGAAGGGGAACTCATGGCGGCGGGCAGCCAAGGCGGGCAGTCGCAGCACGGCTCCCTGGAGGCGGAACAGCAGGTCCCGCCGGAAGGCACCGGCCGTCGCCAGGTCCTCCAGGGAGCGGTGGGTGGCGGCGACGATGCGCACATCGACCTTCACGGTGTGATCCGAGCCCACCCGGCGGACTTCCTGCTCCTGGATCACCCGCAGCAGGAGGGACTGCAGACGCGGGGACAGGTCGGCCACCTCATCCAGGAACAGGGTGCCGCCCCGGGCCGCCTCGATGGCCCCCCGGCGGTCCCGGTCCGCCCCCGTGAAGGCGCCCTTCACATGGCCGAACAGCTCGGACTCCAGCAGGCCTTCCGCAAAGGCTGAGCAGTTGACCGCCTGCAGGTCTCCCCGGCGCCCCGAGCGCTGGTGCAGCTGGTGCGCCGCCAGTTCCTTGCCGCTGCCCGTGGGGCCGAGGATGAGCACCGGTAGGGTCGTGGGTGCCACCCGATCCAGCTCCCGCAGCAGGGTGGCCATGGGCTCGCTGCCGTCCGTTAGGAGGAGCCCCGGGTCCAGGTCGGCCTGCTCGGGGGGGCGTTCCCGGAGGCGGGCCACCCAGGGGGCGAGCAGCAGGGCCTCGGGGGCCTGGCCCGGGAGGTCCTCCGGGGGATGGGCCAGCAGCAGGCCCCCCACCGTCAGCCCCTCCCAGCGCAGGGCGTGGCTCTGCCAGATCCAGGCGCCATGGGCGAAGGGCGGCAGGGGACCCTCCCGAGCCAGGCGACCCAAGGCACCCATTGGTGGGGGCTCGCCGGCCCCCAGGGTCTGCAGGGTGCCGCCCTCCTCCCAGGCGATCCAGGCGGGGGCGGTGCGGGCGGCGAGGGTCTCCTCCAGGACCTGGCGAGGGGCGGGCTCCGGGGCCAGGTCCGGGCGGGGCCAGAGGGCCGCCAGGCGGCGCTGGTGGCGGGGTGAGTCGGTCCGGTCGGCGATGGCCTGGAGGGCCAGGAGCTCCCGGGGCCGCCGCTCGCCGGGCACGCGCTCCAGCACCTGGACCCCCAGCTCCAGGCGCATGATCTGGGTGGGGCAAGCCCGCCAGGCGGCCCAGAAGGCCTCGGGGGTTCCGGTCCCCCGGAACAGGCGGTGGGCCTCCCAACTCAGGCGGGTCTCCGGGTCTGCGTCCTCGGGTGGGGGCTCGGTCAGGGTGCCCAGGGCGGCGCTGAGGAAGCGGGTGTAGGGGTGGGCTCCAGCCCCCTCCAGGCCCTCCCGTACCAGGTCCCACCGCGCCTCGTCTGCGCCGTGGCTGGCCAGCAGGCCCCAGGCCTCGGGGAAGGTCGGATGGGCGACCACCAGGGCCCGGATCTGCGCCAGCGCCGCCTCGGGTTCCAGGTGAACCTCCGCCAGCTGGGCGGCCTCCATGGCTCGCCAGGGCTGAGGCAGGGACCCCCGCAGGGCCGCCCAGCGGCCATGGGCCGGCAGGTCCGCCCACTGGAGGGCCGCCACCGCTGCGTTGGAGGCGGCGCGCCCGCCCCAGGCGGTGGCCCGCAGACGGGTGAAGTGCGCATGGGCCAGGGTGAAGGCCCGCAGGGCGGCCTCCGGGTCGTAACCCTGGAGCGCCCGCCGACCCTCGGCCATCCAGTGAAAGGGGTCCGCACAGGGATGAGCCGGCGTTCCCCAGGCCGGGTAGCCCGGGGCGGGGGCCGCCGCCTCGCCACCCCAGCGCATGCGAACCCGGTCCCAGGTGGGGTGACCACAGGCCGGTGGCAGGGGCGGCCGCTGGCTGTCTTCCCCCAGGTCCGCCGTCAGAGCCGGCCCCCACCCGGTAGGGGGGCGTTCGGGCAGACGGAGCGCCAGCACTGCCCCCAGGGCAGAATCGGGCGGGGTCCCACTGGCCAAGTGCTCCCCCAGATGGGGGCCCAGGCCCCCGGGGGAGGCCCCCCAGCCCCGGCCCCAGGCCCGGAGGGCGGGGGCCAGCATCCAGGTGCCGTCTGGGAGGGCTTGCAGCCAGGGCGACCCCTGGTCAGCGGCCAGCTCTGGGGGCAGGCTGTCCAGCACCAGGGGCCCGGTCCAGGGCTGGAGGCGGGCCCAGGGGAGGGCCGAGTCCAGAGCACCTTCCGGCAGCAGGCGGCCTTCGCTGTCCTGGGCCCGCAGGAGGGTCTCCCACCACCCGGGGGGCAGGGAGTGCCAGGCGGCTGGGACGAGGTCCAGCCAGGGGGGCAGGAGGAGGGTACCCGCTGTGTCCACGGCCCCCAGGCGGGCCACCCAGGCCAGGCGTGCGGGTCGGTCCAGGAGCACCGTCCCTGCCGCCATCCAGGGGGCGCCGTCTCCCTGGAGCAGGGTCTCCCAGGCCCAGGCCAGGAGTTCACTCTCTCGGGGACCCCGGCGCTCTGCCGGTACAGCCGGACCGCCGTGCCGAAGGCGCGCCACCCAGGCTGGATCCGGGCGGGCCTCCCAGACCTCTGGAGGCTGCAAGACCCAGGGCCCCAGGGGCCGTCGGGCCTCCTGGTTCAAGCGGGGCCAGCGGCCCTCCCACCCTCCCAAGAGCCAGGCCTGGGAGATGGCTGCCAGCGCCCAGATGGGGTCCCCCCAGCGCCGGCCCCGGTCCACCCCCCAGGGAGGTTTCCAGTGGCCCAACCAGGCGGCCCGGATCATCCCAGCATGCCCCGCCAGACCTCCCAGAAGTCGGGGAAGGTCTTGGCTACGCAGTGGGGGTCCTGGAGCTCGCCGCCCCAGCGGAGGGCTCCCACGGCGGCGGCGAAGGCCATGCGGTGGTCGTTGCGGGGATTGAAGGGCGCCCTGGGGGCCGAAGGCGTCCCCGGGGTGATGCGCAGGGTGTGATCCCCGATGACCTCGGCCTGCCCGCCCAGCCAGCGCACCAGCTCGGCGGAGGCGTCCAGGCGGTCGCACTCCTTGAGGGGCAGGGTGTGGAGGCCGCGGAGCTCCGAGGGACCGGGGGCCAGGGCTCCCAGCGCCGCCAGGACGGGGCCCAGGTCCGGGCAGTCCGTGAGGTCCGCATCCAGGCCCCGGCGCAGGGGGCCAGAGACCTCCAGGGTCTGGGGTGCCACCCAGTTCACCCGGCAGCCGGCGGCGGCCAGGATGTCGGCCATGGCTCGGTCGCCTTGGGCATCCTCGGGGTCCAGGGGCCCTGCCCGCAGGGGCCGGCCCGTGACGGCGGCGGCGGCGAGGAAGGCGGCGGCGCCACTCCAGTCGCCGGGCAGCTCCAGGTCCCGGCAGGCCAGGGCCCCGCCCGGGATCAACCACCGGCCGGCATCCAGATGGGCCTCGCAGCCGAAGCGCCGCAGCCACTGGGTGGTGAGCTCCAGGTAGCTGGCGCTGGCGGCGGCGGTCCAGGTGAGGCGGCTGTCGCCGGGCAGGGCGGCGGCCCCCAGGGCCAAGCCGGACAGGAACTGGCTGCTGAGCCGGGCATCCACGCGCAGGTCCAGGGACTGGGGCGGCTCAGCTACCGGATGGAGCCAGGCTCCGGTGGCATCCGCTGTCCAGCGAGCGCCGAGGGTCTGGAGGGGATCCAGCAGGGGGCCGAGGGGCCGCTCAAAGAGGCGGGGATCGCCCTCCAGCCGCACGGGACCCTGGGCGCACAGGGCCAGCCAGGGGAGCAGGAAGCGTAGGGTGGTCCCGGAGGCGCCGAGCCAGAGGGGAGCTCCGGTCTGGGGGCGCGAGCCACCCTGGACCTGCCAGGTTCCCGTCGCTTCCTCCAGGGGAAAACCCAGGCCGCGCAAGGCTTGGCGCATCCATCGGGTGTCCTCGGCTTCGAGGCCACCGCCGAGCCGACTCTGGCCTGGAGCCAGGGCCGCCAGGAGCAGCGCCCGGTTGGTCACGGACTTGGAGCCGGGAATCCGGACGGGGCGCAGGGCCTCGCCGGGTCTGATTGGGTTGTCTTGAGGAAGTGACAAGGGCATGGGGGCAGGTTGCCGTGAGGCGGGCCTCGCCGCAAGGGCTAAAGCCTGGACCCCCTGGAGGTCAGTTGATGTTTTCGAAGATGGGCTTGGTGATCCGCTTCTCGGTGGTCAGGGGCCACTGGTAGACCCCGTAGAAGTCGATGACCTGCACGTAGCGCAGGGTGATGGTGCAGGTACCGGACTCCCCGCTGCCGGCCTTGGTGATGCGCAGGGCGGTCTTGTCGGTCAGCACCTCGGTGACGCCGAGGGACCGGGCCTTTTCCTTGACCTCCCGCTCCAGGACCTCCACCGGCTTGCGGCTGGCCCCGCTGGCGATGAACCCGCAGGCATCCACCAGCTCGCTGTTGCCGTAGTAGATGGGCACGGCCTTGAAGGCCGCCGCCCCCAGGACGCCCAGGAGCAGCAGGGACACCAGGCACCCCACCTTGCCTTCACCACGCTGCCGCTTCATGGATGCCTCCGGGATCATTTCGGCTCTTCGAGGAACTGCCTGGCCAGAGGAGCAACCAGGGGTCCATCTGGGCCGAGCAGGGTGGACTGGGGGTACTTCAGGGCCTGACGGAACGCCTGGGTGGCTTCGGCCAGATAGGCCGGACCCAGGTGGAGGAAGCATACGCCCGTGTGGAAGTCGATGCTGCCCTGACTGATGCCGCGGGTGGCGCTGAGGCGGGTGTCCCGCAGCAGTTCCACGGCCCGGTCGAAGCGCCGGAACTGCATGAGGGCGAGGGCGAGGTTGAGGCGGATGAGGTGGGCCTCGTCCCCCTTGGCCCGGAGCGCCAGCAGCCGCAGCTGAGCCAGCAGGGCCGGGTAGCAGAGGTCCGGGGCGCCCAGGGGGAGCTCCAGGCCTTCGGTTTCCAGGGGCAGGGTGACCTCGGGTCCACCCTGGCTGAGGGTCACGGTGCCCTTGGCTCCGGCGAGGACCTGGCGCAGGGCCTGGGTGGTGGCGACCGCTTTCCCGCCGACTTGCAGAATGGGCCGTCCCACCTCGAGGCCGGCCTTCAGGGCGGCATCCGGGGCAGCGAGCACCCACGGTCCAGGCTGGCCGGGTACGTCCAGGAGGGTCAGGCCCAGGCCAGGCTGCCCAAAGGGTGGCAGGGTGTTCAGGCGCAGGGCGAGGCCCGCCAGGGGGTCCTGCTCCAGGGGCTTCACCCGCAGGCGTTCGGCCTCTCCATCCAGGGTGGTAACACCAAGCTCGATGTAGTGGACCCCTTCTTCCAGCACGGGGGTGGCGGTGAGCACCAGCTCCACCTCCCGGGAGGCTTTCAGGCGAACCAGGGCGTCCGCCGGGGTCTCGCCTGGGCGTGGGGGCAGGACGGCCAGGTGCTGGAGCCGGTCTCCGAGCGTCTCCAGCTGGGCCAGGAAGCGGGCCCGCCCGGTGAAGTCGCCGGCCGCCAGGCCCAGGAGTGCGAGGCGGGGCCGGGGCTGGACCTCCAGGTCCACGGCCTTGGTGTCCTCCACGGTGAGGGTCTTGGCGAAGCCGCCGCCCGGGAAGCGCACCTGCACGTTGTAGGTGCCCGGGCAGAGGGACAGGCCCTTCTGGGGCAGGGGACCCAGGCTCTGGCCGGCCAGGAAAGCCTCGCCGCCGGGCCAGGGCGAGCTGATGCTCAGGGTGCCTCGGGCGTCCTCGAGGCGGATGGACTCCAGGGTGTGATCGGCCTGGGGGGTGGCGAGGTCCGGGTCCAGGGTGAGGATCCGGGTCCGGTGGCAGGCGGCCCGCAGCTCGAGGCGATGCTTCCCGGCGGGCAGATCGGCGATGAGGAAGGGGGCCGAGAAGTCCTGGGTCTCCGACCCGGTGCCCGCGGCGGCCGCCAGGCCCCGGGTGGGGCCGAGGCTGCGGCCATCCAGCAGCACCTCGGAGTCCGGCGGATGGACCTGGAAGGTCACTGTGGACGAGACCCGCTTCAAGGCGAAGGCCACGGCCTTGGCATCCTTCGGCCCCAGCTCAAGGGGGACCTCCATGGGGGCGTAGCCCGGCCGGGCATAGACCAGGGTGTGGGGCCCGAAGGGGAGGTGCTTCCGGGGCAGGGCCGCTGCGGGCTTGCCGTCCACGGTCAGGCTTCCACCTTCGGGGTCGAAGGTGAGGCGCAGGGGGGCGAACTTCTCGGCCTTCAGTCGGTCAAAGACCCCGGCCAGGCGCTGGGAGGTGAGGGCCCGGTCCACGTCGAAGTCGGGTTCGAAGTCGATGAGGGCCTGGAGGCGGACGGCGGCCCGCGCCTTGTTCTGAGGGCTGCGGTCATCCAGGACAGCGAGCCAGTTGTAGGCTTCGCAGAGCACCTGGCGCCAGGCGGGCTCGAGGGCAGCGGCCCGAGGAGCCAGCACGGCCACCACCGCATCGAAGCGGTCCGCAGCCGTCTCCCGATCCCCCTGGGTGGCCCACAGAGCCTTGGCCTGGATGAAGGTGTCCCGGAGGGCGGCATCCTGGCTCCAGAGGCTGGCGCCAGCGAGCAGGAGGGCGAGGTATGGGCGAGGGCGCATCTCAGTCCACCCGGAGCAGCAGGTCGTTGCGGCGGTCGCAGAGCAGCAGGCCACCGGAGCGGTCCAGGGCCACAGAGGTGATGCGCCCGCTGATGCCCAGGGCCTTGAGGGTGGCTTGGCGCAGCACTGTCCCGTCGGGACCAAGGATGACCAAGCCCTCGCCGAAGTCGCCCCCGTCCACCAGCGCCGCCACCTGCCCGGCCCCGTCGGAGGCCAGCGCCGTCACGGTCCGGAAGGCCGCC
>CAITBU010000065.1 GCA_903890595.1 uncultured Holophagaceae bacterium
CAGAGCGTGAAAGATATCGTTGAGAGGTTGCGGGCGGAGGGACGATCCGACCTCCTCTGATTTGGCTGTCAGCTGTCAGCTATCGGCTGTCAGCCAGAACGTGTAACGAAGAATTGAGGTGCCAAATGAAACGACCTGAGACGCTCCACGTTGAGAAGCCCTGGGGCTCCTTCGATCAGTACGCGCTGAACACGCCCTGCACGGTGAAGATCCTCACCTGCGCGCCGGGGCAGAAGCTGAGCCTGCAGCGGCACAGCCACCGGGGGGAGCTGTGGGTGGCCCTGGACGCCGGCGTGGTGGTGGATCGAGACGGCGAGGAGCTGCGCCCTGCGGTGGGCGAGGAGATTTGGCTGCCCCTGGGCAGCACGCACCGCCTGCGCTGCGACGCCACCACGGCCCAGCCCGTGCGGGTGTTGGAAGTAAGCCTGGGTACTTTCGACGAGGCCGACATCGAGCGCCTCCAGGACGACTACGGGCGGAGCTGATGCGCCGGGCGATGCTCTTCTGCTTGGCCCTGCCGGCCCTGGCCCAGAGTGGCGAGGAGCTGCTGGCCCGGGTAGACCGCCTGCGCCACCCCTGGCCCGCCTTCACGGTGGAGCTGGAGGTGAAGGACCCCGCCACGGCCCAGCGCTGGAAGGTCTCGGCCCGGGAGAACGGGGACGCTCGCCTGGACGGTCTCAGTGACAAGGAGCAGGGGCGCTCGGTGCTCATGCTGGGGGACCAGATGTGGCTCCTGGTGCCGGGCTCCAAGCGGGCCCTCCGGGTCACACCCCAGCAGCGGCTGCTGGGGCCGGCAGCTGGCGGGGACGTGGCCCGCACCCGGTTCCTCCAGGACTACACCGTGGCAGCCAAGTCAGAGGAGGACCTGGACGGCCGGCCCTGCTGGCGCCTGGAGCTGGCGGCCCGCACCCCGGGCCTGAGTGCTCGACGGGTGCTGCTGTGGGTGGCTCGGGAGCCGGTGGTGCCCCTCAAGGCCGAGTTCCACCTCGCCTCGGGCAAGGTGGCCCGGACGGCCACCTTCGGCCCCCCGGTCCAGGCGCTGGGGCAGCCGGTCTTGTCCCGCATGGAGCTGGTGGAGCCCAGCGGCGCCCGGGTGGAGCTCAGCTTTAGCGGCTGGGCCCGCGGTGGCGTGCCCGCCAGCCGCTTCCAGCTGCCCTGAGGGCCCGGTCTGGCCGTGCTAGACTCATTGTTGAGGTGCCCGCAAGGGCTTCCCGCCACGAACTGCCCCACCATCTGACACCAGTTCCCGTCTGGGAACTCCCGCTCAAAAACCCCGCCACTCGATACCCCGCCAAACTATCCCCTAGAAGCGCCCGAACCTCCGGGCGCTTCCTTTTTTTGGGCTCATCCTGCGGCATCGAAAAAGGATCTTGAACCACGAAGACCACGAAGGAAGACAGCAACATTCAGGTTTTCTTCTTCGTGGTCTTTCTGTCTTCGTGGTTAAAGCTTTTGAATGCCAGCACCCCGCAGGGAATTTAAGCCCCCAATAGTCTTTCCTTCGTGTCCTTCGTGGTGAGCTTTTCCCGCAACGGAGGCGCGCTCAGTGCTTGGCTGGGGCGGCTTTCTCCCGGGGCTTGGCTTTCTGGTGCTTGGTCTCGGCGGCTTCGGTGGCGGCGGAGACCACGACGATGGAGATGCGGCGGTTCTGGGGATCCTTGGGGTCCTTGCCGTCGATGGGGATGGTGTCGCTGTAGCCGGTGACGCGGCGTACCTGGTTGGGGCGCAGGCCCCCAGCGGCGCTCTCCATGACCCGTCGGGCAGCGTTGGCCCGCTCGGAGCTCAGCTCCCAGTTGGTGTAGGCCCGGTTGGAGTACTGGGAGGCGTCCGTGTGCCCGCCGATGACCACCCGATTGGGCAGCTTGCCCAGCTCCTTGGCGATCTCCTTGAGGATGGTCAGGGTGTAGCTCTTGAGGGTGGCGCTGCCGGAGTCGAAGAGCACCTGCGCGGCCTTGTCCTGGATCTGGATCCGCAGGCCCTCATCGGTGAAGTCCATGGTGATCTGGTCCTGGAAGGCCTGCAGCATCTCGTCCATCTGGAAGGCTTTCTCGATGGCCTCCGCCGTGGACTCCAGGGCCTTTTGCTCGGCCTCTGCCGCCGTGGCCTGCTCGTCATCCGGGTTGCTCCCGCCGCCGTCCGGGCCCGGTGCCATGCCCCGGCCCCCGGGCAGGATGCCCTTGCCGTGGTCCACCAGGATCTCCTTGCCCCGGTCGGTGTTGAAGAAGTTGGCGTCCTGGAACATCCCGGCGATGCCCGCCTTGGTGTTGGCATTGGCGCTGCTCAGCAGCCACATCAGCAGGAAGAAGGCCATCATGGCCGTCACGAGGTCGGCGTAGGCCACCTTCCAGGCGCCGCCGTGGCTCCCGCCGTGGCCGCCCTTCTTCTTGATGTACCGGATCTTGATCTCAGGGGCGTTCTGTTGCTCAGACATGGCCACTTACCTCGGCTTGATCTGACGCACGACTTCCTCTAACTCATTTGAACCGGGGCGCTCCGTGGAGGGGATGTTGCGCCGGGCAAACTCCACGGCGGTGATGGGGGCGGCCCCATTGCCGAAGCTGGTGAGGCCCGAGCGGATGCAGTTGAAGTAGTAGGACTCCACGGCGTTCACTGCGTCGATGTTCTTGGCCAGGGGTTGGAACACGCCGTAGGCCAGCAGGATGCCCAGGAAGGTGCCCACCAGGGCCGCGCCCACCTTGCCGCCAATGACGTTGGGCGGCTGATCCAGGAAGCCCATCGTGATCACCACGCCCAAGACGCAGGCCACGATGCCGAAGGCTGGGAAGGCATCCGCCAGGTTGGCCACGGCAGTGCCCGGGGCGGCGTTCTCAGCGTGATGGACCTCCAGGTCCGCATCCATGACCATGTCGATCTCGTCCATCTTGGCGCTGCCGTTGATGAGCAGCTTCATGGAGTCGCAGAAGAAGTCCATGGCGTGGTGGTTGCCCGTGAAGGTTGGGTACTTCTTGAAGATCGAGGAGTTGGC
>CAITBU010000066.1 GCA_903890595.1 uncultured Holophagaceae bacterium
CAGCATGGCCCGGTAGTCCCCTTCCCAGGTCTCGGGGGCCAGGCCCTTGCCCTGGTGGTCTGCGAGGCGGAAAGCGGCCCAGCGCGCCAGGGGTAGGCTCGCCTCCTCCAGACGGCGGAGGAAGCGGCGGCAGGCCGGGTCGCCCCAGGCCTCCGTGGGGTGGATGCCGTGGTGGCCGATGAGGGCCGCGACCTCCTGGCGCAGGGCGTGGCTGGCCTTCAGGCGGGCCAGGAGGGCATCCGCCAGGTCCAGGGAGAGGGCCTCGTGCCCGTAGAAGTGAGTCTCGCCGCGCTCATCCACGGTCCGGGTGCCGGGCTTGCCCGCATCGTGCAGCAGCGCGGCCCAGCGCAGGCCGGCATCCGCCGGAGCCTGGCTCACCACCCGCAGGGTGTGCTCCCACACGTCGTAGCGGTGGTGCCGGTTCTGGGTGCAGCCCACCATGGGGCGCAGCTCGGGTAGCCAGAGATCCAGCAGGCCCGTGCTCTCCAGGAGGCGCAGGCCGCGCTCCGGCTCGGCCCCCCGCAGCAGCTTGTCCAGCTCGGTGAAGACCCGCTCCTGGGCGACCTTCTGGGCCACCTCAAGGCGGGCCGGGATGGCGGCACCGGTGGCGGCGTCCACCTCGAAGCCCAGCTGGGCGGCAAACCGGCAGGCCCGCAGGGGCCGCAGGCCATCCTCGGCGAAGCGCTGGAGGGGATCGCCCACAGCCCGAATGAGGCGGGCAGCCAGGTCCGCCTGGCCACCGAAGGGGTCCACCAGGTCGCCGCCGCCCACAGGCAGGGCCATGGCGTTGATGGTGAAGTCCCGGCGAGCCAGGTCCTCGTGGAGGCCCACGCCCAGGCGCACGGTCTCAGGCCGCCGACCATCCAGGTAGTCGCCATCGCTGCGGAAGGTGGTCACCTCCACCGGGCGACCCTCCAGGATCACGGTGACGGTCCCGTGCTGCAGGCCCGTAGGGATCACCTTCAGGCCGGCCGCCCGGGCTCGGCCCATGACCACCTCAGGCAGCAGGTCTGTGGCCAAGTCCCAGTCTGCATGGGGCCGGCCCAGCAGCTCGTCCCGCACCGCGCCACCTACCACCACCAGCTCCGCAGCGGGGCCCAGGGCCTCCTTCAGGCGGAGCAGCGGCGGCCAGGTCATAGCAACACCGAAGAATTCAGGGAGAAGGACAACTGCTCACCGCCAAGGCGCCAAGACGCCAAGAAGGACAGGATTCCAGAGGACGCCTTTTCAGCTCTCGGCGCACCCGGTGTGCGCTTGCCTATCGCAGACATTGCCATGTTTTCCTTGGCGTCTTGGCGTCTTGGCGGTGGATCTTTTCCCTTTGAGAGCATCCACCTCACTCCCCTGATCCGGCGAGTTTCTGTAGCGCCGCACCATCCATCCGGCAGGGCAGCCACTCGCGCAGCACCTTGGCACCATGGGCCTCGTAGAACTCGATGGAGGGCGTGTTCCAGTCCAGCACCTGCCAGGCAAAGCGGGTCCAGCCTTCCTGCACAGCCAGGGCCGCGAGGTGCTGCAGCAGGGCCTTGCCGATGCCATGGCCCCGGAAGGCTGGGCGCACGAACAGGTCCTCCAGATAGATCCCGGGCTTCCCCTCCCAGGTGCTGAAGTTGAGGAACCACAGGGCGAACCCAGCGGGCTGCCCCTCCCAGTCGGCCATGACCACCTTCACCAGCGGGTGCTCGGAGAAGGCGTAGCGCAGGATGTCGGCCTCGGTGGCGACGGCCGCATCGGGCTCCCGCTCGTACTCCGCCAGCTCCCGGATGAACTGGAGGATGAGGGACGCATCGTCAGGAACGGCGGGGCGAAGGGTCAGCATGGGTCTATGCTAACCGGATGGATCAGGCCACTGCCCTCCGCCTTCACGAGGCCATGCTGCTCACCCGGCTGACGGAAGAGCGGATCGTGAAGCTGTTCCGGCAGGGCCAGACCCTGGGCAGCGTCTACCGCAGCCTGGGGCAGGAGGCCACCGCCTGCGCCACGGCCCTGGCCCTGGGCCCCGACGATGTGATCGCCCCCCTGATCCGCAACCTGGGCGCCATGCTGGTGCGCGGCGCCACCCCCCTGGAGGTC
>CAITBU010000067.1 GCA_903890595.1 uncultured Holophagaceae bacterium
CCCTTACCCTCAAGACCGTGCGCGACCTCATCGACACCTACAGTGCCACCTATGGCTACCTGCCAGAGCTCGACGCCCTGGCGAATCGGTCCTCCACCCGGAAGGTGGTGGCCAACCTGCCGGGCCTGAAGCGGGACTTCCGCGGCCTGGACCTGGTGGTCCGCCGTGTCTTCGACGGTGGCCATCGCCTGCAGCTGAGCTACAGCCAGGGCGACCTGAACGGCAACTCCGAAGTGGGCAATGTGAACACCGCCACCGCCAAGAACACCGGCTTCGCTTCCATTCCCAGCCTGCGGCAGGACTATCGCCTGGGCCCCAACCTGGGCAGCCTCAACGAGGAGGTCAAGCACGCCTGGAAGGCCTTTGGCAGTGCGGCCCTGCCCTGGAACTTCGAGTCCTCCTTCGCCTTCGCCTGGCGCTCTGGCCTTCGCTACAGCAGCCTGGTGAAGGTCTCCGGCGATGCCGTCCTGGCACCGGGTACTGTCCGTGGAGAGCAGGAGCTGCCCCATGCTGGGAGCCTGGATCTTGGCCTGGCTTGGCGGACCCGCTGGCAGCAGGTGGACCTCCGAGCAGCCGTGGACATCCTCAATGCCACCAACCGCCAGTCCATGACCTGGGTGAACAACGTGGGCGGGGCCTTCACCCCCGGCAACTTCCAGCAGCCCCGCGTGTGGCAGTTCAGCCTGCGAGCAGAGTTCTAGCCGCTCGGCGCCAGGACTGCTCGGCGTTCTCGTCCGCCTTGCTGGGGCTGATCTTCGCTACACTCACAGGTTTGGATGGGATCATGAAGTTCCACATCGAAACCTGGGGCTGCCAGATGAACGACCACGACGGTGAGAAGCTGTCGGGGTTGCTATTGGCGGAGGGCTTCGAGGCGGTGGACTCCTCCGCCGAGGCGGACCTGGTGCTGCTCAACACCTGCTCCATCCGGGAGAAGGCCGTCCACAAGGTCTACTCCGAGCTGGGGCGCCTCCGGCAGGAGAAGCTGCAGCGGCCCCTGCTGGTGGGTGTCACCGGCTGCCTGGCCCAGCAGGAGCAGGTCGCCCTGTTCAAGCGGGCCCCGCACATCGACTTCGTGCTGGGCACCATGGCCCTCAAGCAGCTGCCCCGTCTGGTGGCGGAGGCCCAGGCCGGCAAGGCCCGGGTGATGGACACGGGTGAGTACCCGGACAACCACCTGTTCCCGCCGGAGGTCACCCGCCGCCAGGACACCGCCAAGGCGCTGGTGACCATCACCGAGGGCTGCAACCACGCCTGCACCTACTGCATCGTCCCCACCACCCGCGGCCCCGAGCGCCACCGTCCCTTCCAGGATGTGCTGGCCGAGGTGCGCAGCCTGGTGGACCGGGGCTACCGCGAGGTGGAGCTGCTGGGGCAGAACGTGAACAGCTACGCCGGCGGCTGCACCTTCGCCGATCTGCTGAACCGGGTCTCCGAGGTGGACGGCCTGGAGTGGATCCGCTTCACCACCAGCCACCCCATGAACTTCACCCGGGACCTGGCCCAGGTGCTGGTGGAGAACCCCAAGGTGGCGCCCTTCCTCCACCTGCCCCTGCAGAGCGGCAGCGACCGGGTGCTCAAGCGCATGCTGCGCGAGTACACCGTGGGCGAGTACCTGGAGCGCCTGGGCTACCTGGGTGAGGCCCGCGCCCGCATCGCCCTGAGCACGGACTTCATCGTGGGCTTCCCCGGCGAGACCGATGAGGACTTTGAGGACACGCTGCAGGTGCTGGAGCAGGTGGCCTTCGATGGCTCCTTCAGCTTCGTCTACTCGCCCCGGCCCGGGACGCCCTCGCTGCGCCTGCGGGACGACCTGCCCATGACCGTGAAGGCCGAGCGCCTGGGCCTCCTCCAGACCCGTCAGCTGGCCCTCACCAAGGCCGCCAACCAGCGCTTCGTGGGCCGCGAGATCCCGGTGCGCGTGGAGGCCCATGGCCCCAACGAGAGCGGCTGGTGGCTGGCCCACAGCGGCGAGTGGAAGACCATCCACCTCACCGTGGGACCGGGTCGCAGCCTCCCCTTCGGCGAGCTCGTCCAAGCCCGCATCACCCTAGCCAGCCCCCACTTCCTGGGCGCCGAGCTGGTGTAGGCCGAATGGCTCATGGCTGAGTGAAAAAGCTCACTGCAAAAAAAGAAAAAAATCTCACCACGAAGACACGAAGACACGAAGAAAAGCTAAGAACCTGGTTAAAAGCGAAGGGTCATCGCCCAGCCTATAAACCCATTCATGCACTTCTTCATGTCTTCGTGTCTTCGTGGTGATCCTTTGCTTTTTCTAGTGAATCTTCCTTAGTCTTTAACGCTGACGGTCAGGCTCCACTTTCGTTCGGTTCCGGGGGCCAGTACGAAGCTGCCGGGTTTCTGGCTGATCTCGCTGTCCCAGTGGGCGGGGCTGGCGTAGCCTTGCCAGGGTTCGATGCAGAGGAAGCCGGGGCCGAGGTCGGGCTTGGTCCACACGCCCAGGTGGGGGAAGCCCTCCCAGGCCAGGCTGAGCGCGGGGCCGTCCGGTACCTCGAAGCGCAGGCTGCGGCTCTGAGGCTCCAGGAAGATGAGGGCGTCGTCCTCGAAGAGGGCCTCTCGGAGGGGCAGGCTCCGGTCGGTGATGGGCGTGGGGTGCGCCACCTCCGTGAGGAGGCCCTGGGCGTTGATGCGGCGCAGCGGGCCGGGCTCCGGGGCTGCGAAGACCAGGCGGTGGGCGGCCTTGGGCAGGCCCGGGGCCAGGGGCCAGCGGAAGGCGGGGTGCAGGCCCAGGCTGGCGGGCAGGGGCTCCGGGCCGGGGTTGGCCAGGGCCAGGTCCATGCGCAGGCTGGTGGCCGCCAGGGTGTAGGTCACCGTCAGGCGAAACGGAAACGGGTAGGCCAGCAGGGTCGCAGGGCACTCCGTCAGGCTGAGGGTGCAGGCCGTTGCTGCGGTGGTCTCAGCGTCGAAGGCCAGGTCCCGGGCGAACCCGTGCTTGGGCAGCTTGAACGTAGCTCCCTCGTGGCGCAGGGCGTCCCCCGCCAGGGCGCCCACGATGGGGAAGAGCAGGGGGGCGACGCGGGGCCAGAGGGGGCCGGCGTCCCAGAGCAGGTCCCGGCCTCCGAGGTGGAGGGCCCGCAGCTCGGCACCGGCCTGGGCGATGGAGGCCCGGGCGCCGCTGTCGTGGTGGAGGTGGCAGTCCATGCGGAAAGAATACCTGGGTGTGGTAGATTGGCCCTCCCGTCCTTCGGGCAGGAGTCAGCCTCCGGGAGTCAGTCATGCACTTCAGTGCGGACGCCATCGCCACCATCCTCCATGCGCCACCGGCGAATGTGGAGGCGCACTGGCCGCTGGTGGTGGAAGCCCTCGCGGCTCTGCAGATTCTGGATCCGGCGGTGGAGGTGGCGGCCATCGCCAGCATCGGCAGTGCTGGCTACCTCTTCGCCCCCGAAAAAGAGCAGGGCAGTGCCTCCTACTTCCGGCGGGTCTACGAGTTCGACCGCACCCTGGGCAATACCGAGTCCGGAGACGGTGCCCGCTACTGTGGCCGCGGCTTCATTCCCCTGGTGGGTCGGGCGGAGTACGCCCGCTTCGGCAAGCTGGTGGGCGTGGACCTGGTGGCGGAACCGGACCTGGCCCTGGACCCCGGCGTGGCGGCGCGCCTCCTGGCCTATGCCTTCATGCTCAAAGGCGTCCCCAAGGCCACGGCCGAGGACGACTGGGTGCAGGTGCGGCAGCTGATCCACGGGGACCTGTCCGGCTGGAAGCGCTTCCGGGGCATCCTCATCCCCCTGCAGAAGCTCCTCCCCTAAGAAAAACCAAAATTAAGACCCCAAGCTCTGCTTCCGAAGGGGTGGCATAGCCCTGCCCGGGGTCCGGCTGCCTGTGCGGTCCCCTCCGGCTGGGGCCGGGAGCCCCCCCATGCGCAACAACCAGCCTGTGACCCGTACCCAGCGGCAGCTTCTGGAGGGGGCCTTCATCGTCTCCATGACGGACCTGCGGGGCGTGATCACCTACATCAACGATGAGTTCCTGCGCATCAGCGGCTTCGAGCAGAACGAGCTCATCGGCCAGTCCCACAACCTGGTGCGGCATCCGGACATGCCCCCCGAGGCCTTCGCCGACCTGTGGCACACCGTCCAGTCCGGGCGGCCCTGGCAGGGCATCGTGAAGAACCGCTGCAAGAACGGCGACTTCTACTGGGTGGATGCCAGCGTGACGCCCATCGAGGAGCAGGGCAAGGTGGTGGGCTATGTGTCCATTCGCAGCCGTCCCTCCCTCGGCCAGATTGAGAACGCTGAGCGGATGTATGCCCGCATCAGGAACGGCCTCCCTGCCGAGGCACCGGTGCGCAAAGTCTGGATTCCCTTTCCGGAGATGGGCTTCCGCCAGCGGCTCTGGACGACCGTGGGAGCCGTGCTAGCCATCTTCCTGCTGGTCTCCTCCATCAGCTTCGGGGGATCCGCCGCCATCCAGAGCGAGGCCACCCGAACCCGCGACAGCACCCTGCCGTCCGCGCAGGCCGCCGAAGCGATGGCCTTCCAGGCCCTCATGATCCAGCAGGCCCTCACGGACGCCTCGCTCACGCGGAATCCAGAGTCCATGAAGGAGGCCGTTGAGGCGTCGGTGGCCTTCCACAAGGCTGAGGCACGGCTGAAGGACCTCTCCGCCGGGGATCCCGCTGCCCTTCGCACGCTGGAAGAGATCGGCCGGGACTTCGACGCCATGTACGACACCGGTCGGGCCATGGTGGGGGCCTTCGAGACCCAGGGGGCAGCCGAGGGGGGCCGGGCCATGGAGGCCTTTGACAAAGCGTCTGAGTCCCTGAAGGTCCGCATGCTGCACCTGCGGGATGCCGGCGTGCAGGGCGTGGAGGCCCAGCTGAGTCGGGTGGTGGACCGGTCCCGTCTGGCCCTCTGGATCCTCGGGGCCGGGATGCTCCTGGCCTTGACCGCCGGGCTGGTGGTGTTCGGCAAGCTCATCCAGGTCCTCGACCTGCAGCTGGGCGGCGAGCCTGCGCTGGCCTTGCGGGCCGCCCGCACCCTGGCGGACGGCGATCTGCGCACAGAGATTCCGCTCCGCAACGGGGACAAGACGAGCCTCCTGGCCACCCTCTGGACCATGCAAGGCAACCTCAAGAACACCATCAACCGCATCCGCTTCGATGCCCAGCGGGTGCGGGCCAACAGCGGCGAGATCGCCTCTGCCACCCACGAGATCGCCAGCACCAGCCGAGAGCTGGCCCGCAACGCTGAGGGCCAGCGCAACTCCACCGATCGCATGGCCTCGGCCATCACCGAGCTGTCCGCCTCCGTGCGGGAGGTGGCGGACCATGTGCGCGTGAGCCATCGCCGGTCCATGGACGCTGCCGCTACGGCCCAGGGGGCTGACGCCGCAGGCCAGGCGGCCATCCGCGCCATGGCCCGGGTGGAGGAAGCCACGGGCCAGATGGTGGACGCCGTCCAGGTGATCCAGGACATTGCCCGCCAGACCAACCTGCTGTCCCTCAATGCCGCCATCGAGGCCGCCAGCGCCGGGGCCATGGGCAAGGGCTTTGCCGTGGTGGCCGAGGAGGTGCGGAAGCTGGCGGAGCGCAGCGATGCGGGGGCCCGGGAGATCGCCTCCCTCATCGATGGCAGCAACCGCGCCGTGGCCCAGGGCAAGGCCACCGTGCAGGAGGTGGTGCAGGCCCTGGAGACCATTCGGGACCACGTCACCGAGGTGGCGGCCATGTCCACCCAGGTGGAGGCGGCCTCGGATGAGCAGGCCAAGGCCAGCCACGAGGTGGCGCAGCAGGTGGAGCTGGGCGCCGAGCAGGCGGTCCAGAACGCCAGCGCCAGCATCGAGCTATCCGGCACCGTCGATAGCAACGCCGCCGTCACCGAGCAGCTGTCCCGCACCGCCGATGGCCTCGCGGCTCTGGTGGGCCGCTTCAAGACCTAGGCACCACGGCCAGGCAGGCACGCCAGCCAGCACTTGCGGCCCGAGGTGGGCCGCCTATACTTGTTATAACAACTTCAAAAGTGAGAAAATCTATGAAATATCCAATTCGGTTGGCCGCCTTGGCGATGCTGTTGAGCCTTCTGGGCTGCACCAAGCCCGAGCCCGTCATGTTCCGAGTCTCCCTGGGGATGGCGGACAAGCAGTTGATGGAGGCCCTGGGTCCCCCGGTGTCCGTCAACGAAGACGCCCAGGGCAAGATCCTCCACTACCAGACCTGGACCAACAACATGCATGGGAACCCCAGCCACCGCTACGACTGGCACGTGCACGTGGTGGACGGCAAGGTGGTGGCCTTCGACATGGACGGCATCTGGGTCTCCCCCGGTCCTGCCCCTGCACCGGCAGTGCCCAAGAGCTGAGAGCGAAGCAACTGATAACGACTCTCGCGGAGAAGGGACGAGGTTAGCGGAGGTTGCGGAGAAGAAGGCAAAAGGCTTTCTCTGCGCCCCTCTGCTATCTCCTCTTTTCTCTGCGAGCGTTTTTTGGGCAATTAATTCGAGGGTCCGAAGCTGGTGCGCCCGGGGGGAGTCGAACCCCCACGCCTTGCGGCAACGGATTTTAAGTCCGGTGCGTCTGCCATTCCGCCACGGGCGCGCAGGTCCAGCCTAGCGGGAGCGGCTGCTGGGCGGTAGCAGGGGCTGGACGCCCGCCACTGTCGAGTGAAGCCCGTTAGGATGGTCGGATGCCCGGCTTCCCCCCTGAACCGCCCGACCACCCGCTCCTCGCCAACCTGAACGCCCCCCAGCGGGAAGCCGTGCGCCATGCGCAGGGACCCCTGCTCATCCTGGCGGGGGCGGGGTCCGGCAAGACCACGGTGATCACCCGGCGCATCGCCTGGCTCATCGAGGAGGAGGGCGTCCACCCCGGCGCCATCCTGGCCATGACCTTCACCAACAAGGCGGCGGAGGAGATGAAGGAGCGGGTCCAGCGCCTGGTCTCGGCGCCGGCGGCCCAGATGTGGGTGAGCACCTTCCACAGCTTCTGCACCCGCATCCTGCGCCGGGAAGGCGAGCGCACGCCTGTGGGCCGGGACTTCGTGATCTTCGATCCCTCGGACCAGAAGAGCCTCATCAAGCAGGTGCTGGCGGAGCTGAAGCTGCCGGAGAAGCAGTTCCACCCCAAGAAGGTGCTGGAGTTCATCAGCGACTTCAAGAACCGCTGCCTGCTGCCCGAGGAGGCCCGGGAGGAGGCCCTGGACAGCTGGACCCGCAAGGTCCTGGATGCCTATGAGCTCTACCAGAAGGGCCTGGCGCAGAACCGGGCCTGCGACTTCGATGACCTGCTGCTGTGGACCGAGCGGCTCTTTCGGGACCCGGCCCTGCAGCAGATCTACGCCCAGCGCTTCCGCTACATCCTGGTGGACGAGTACCAGGACACCAACCGCGCCCAGTACCTGCTGGTGCAGCACCTGGCCCGGCACCACCACAACCTGTGTGTGGTGGGTGATGAAGACCAGTGCCTGGTCCCGGGCACGCGGATCCTTCTGGCAAATGGGACAAAGCGCCCTATCGAGCAGGTGGTACCAGGCGACCTCGTCCGCGCTGCCCATGGGAGCGGAGACTTCCGTGCCGCTGCGGTCACCAAAGTCGCCGCAAGGGCGAGGCAGGGGCAGGCCATTCGCATCACGACCCAGGCGGGGCGTGTCCTCACCAGTACCCCCGAGCACATCCACTTTGCCGGCTACCGCCTAGATGTCACGCCCCAGCTGCACTTCGTCTACCTCATGCACAAGCGGGGCATCGGCTGGCGGGTGGGCACCACCCAGACCCACACCCGGGGCCAGGTGAAGCCGGTGGTGGGGTTCCTGCAGCGGGCCCGGCAGGAGCATGCGGATGAGCTGTGGGTGGTGAGCACCCACGCTACGGAGCAGGAGGCCCGGCTGCAGGAGGCGGTGCTGTCATTGCAGTATCAGCTGCCGACCCTGCCCTTCGTGCCCCGCAAAGGCGCCTCCACCAAGGGCCTGGCCCACGATGCCGAGAGCATCCGTCGGGTGTTTGCGGCCGTGGACTCCGCCGCCGGAGCTGAGCGCCTGCTGGAGGATCTGGGCCTGGAAGTGGCCTTCCCCCACCACCGGGCGCAGTCCGCCACGGGCCTACGCCGGGTGGTCACGGTCACCCTCTGCGGGGATCGCCGGGGTCGCCGCCCCATGCACCGCCTCTCCATGGTGGGGCAAGACCCCGAGGGGCGCCGCCTGCTGGAAGGGCTGGGCCTCTCCGTGCGTCCTGCCAAGGCCGGGTCTGCCAGCTGGCGCATGGAGACCTGCGCCGCCGCCTACGGGGATATTCGCCGCACCGCCGACCGCATCCGCACACACCTGAATGCCGACCTGCAGCTGCAGGCCCGCCTGGGGGCAAGCCCCGGCAAGGACAGCTGCAGCCTGCCCTTCCTACCGGCTTGCAACCTTCAGCCGGGCATGGCTGTCTTCGATGCCGAGGGCGGCTTGGACCTGGTGACGAGCGTTGAGCGCGTGCCCCTGGAACAGGAGGTCCACGACCTGGATGTGGAGGGTGTCCACAACTTCGTGGCTGAGGGCCTGGTGACCCACAACTCGGTCTATGGCTGGCGCGGCGCCGACATCCGCAACATCCTGGACTTCCAGACGGACTTCCCGGAAGCCATCCGCATTGAGCTGCTGCAGAACTACCGGTCCACGAAGAAGATCCTGGATGCGGCCTCGGAGGTCATCGCCAACAACACCCAGCGGGTGGAGGGCAAGGGCGTCCTCACCACGGAGCTGGGGGAGGGCGAGGCCCTGGTGTTCAAGCTGGTGGACGAGGGCCGCCTCGAAGCGGAGTGGGTGGTGCAGCGCATCCTTGACCTGCGCCTCTCCGAGCCGGGCTCCAAGGCCGCCGTGCTCTACCGCGCCAACTGGCAGTCCCGGCAGCTGGAGGAGGCCCTGCGGGCGAAGAATGTGCCCTACCGCCTGGTGGGTGGCGTGAAGTTCTACGAGCGCCAGGAAGTGAAGGACCTCATCTCCTACCTGCGGCTGATCTCGAACCCCTTCGACCTGGTGAGCTTCCGCCGCTGCGTGAATGCCCCCAGCCGGGGGGTCGGCCCCACCACCCTGGAGAAGATCCAGGCCGCCATTCCCGAGGACGGCACGCCCCTGGAGGGGCTCCGCCTGCTGCTGCGTAGCGGGGGGCTGAAAGGTCGCGCCCAGCGGGAGATGGGGCGCTTCCTGGAGCTGTTCAGCCACGCCGAGAGCGAGCGCACCTCACTGGGCTTGGCGGGCCTGGTGCGCTGGGTGCTGCAGGAGAGCGGCTACCTGCAGAGCCTGGAGGACGAGGCCACCCTGGAGGCCGAGGGCCGCATCCGCAACCTGGAGGAGTTCCTCAGCGCCGCCGCCGAGTCCGAGGCCCTGGGCCTGCGGCTCGCGGAGTTCCTGGACCGCATCACCCTGGCCGCCGACACGGACAACCTGGAGGAGGCTTCGCACCTCAGCCTTATGACCATCCACTGCGCCAAGGGCCTGGAGTTCCCCTTCGTGTTCGTGGTGGGCCTGGAGGAGGACGTGTTCCCCAACCGCAACGCGCGGGAGACGCCGGAGGGCCTGGAGGAAGAGCGGCGCCTGTTCTATGTGGCCATCACCCGCGCCCAGCGCCGCCTCACCCTGACCGCGGCCCGCCGGCGGCGGATCATGGGCACCGAGATGCTGGCCATGCCCAGCCGCTTCCTGCGGGAGCTCCCGGCGGCGACGCTGGCGGCGCCCATCCGCTGGGGCACCGAGCTGTACCAGTCCGGCGAGGGTGTCCGCCCTGGCGCCTCCTTCAGCCGCAGCCCCGGTGGCGCCTCCGTGGGTACCGAGCTCCAGCGCATCCGCAGCTTCTTCGATCGGGTGCGGGAGACCCCTGCTCCAGCGAACCCCCGCGAAGACGGCAGTCCCACCGAGCCTGCCGAGGGTCAAGATCCAGGTGCTTTCCCTGCGGGCACCCGGGTGCAGAGCGCCCGCTTCGGCCTGGGCACCGTGCTGTCCGCCTCCGGCCGTGGCGAGAGCCTGACCTACACCATCCGCTTCGACCAGACCGGCGACAAGCGCATCCTGGCCCGCTTCGGAGGCCTCCAGCGGGTGTGAGGGGGCTTATTCCTTTTCCCGGAACAAGTCCGCAAGGACTTGTTTGCGATAGTCGAAGATCTTCTGGATGTCCCGCCGCACCCAGAGGGCGGTGGCGAGGGTGCCGAGGAAGCCCCAGCCCACGATGTAGCGCACGGTGTCGGTCATGCGGGTGCCGCCGCTGGGCAGGTCTTCGAAGGTGTGGGTGTGGTGCCAGAGGGCGTAGGGGCCGGAGACCTGCGTGTCCACGAAGCGCTCCCCCGGGACGAAGGTCTCGATGAGCGTGC
>CAITBU010000068.1 GCA_903890595.1 uncultured Holophagaceae bacterium
CAGGTCTCGGTGAAGCTGCTTGATGTGGTTCTCGGTGAGGGTGACCTCCGGCCAGGAGGAAAAGACCAGAGCCATCACCTCGGCATAGCCAGCCACCTCCTGCTCGTCACGGGTGGCGAAGCTCTTGATCTGGAGGTTCGACAGCAGGCGCTCAACCTCCCGGTCAGACAACTTGCTGCCCTCAATGCGGGTGGAGGAGCCGATGCTTTCAATCGTTGCCACCCGCCGCAGGGCTGAAAGTCGATCTGGCGCAAGGGTGCCCAGTGCCCTCCAGGCACCCTTGAATTCATCTATCTGGGTGATCAGCCCCAGGATCTCTGGAGTGATCTGGATGGAGTTGGCCTGGATCATGGGGCCAATCCTACACCCAATAACACCCATTAACCAGAACAACACCCAAATACGCCCAATATTGAACTGCTCAACCACTGCAAACCCTTGTCGGATGAACCTGCCCAAGGCGTGGAGGAGTTACTGGCTACCCCATACAAAATCCTCACAATCACAAAGGCGATACGCTGAAACCCGCACCAGCGCTGTCATCTCGGGTGCAGCGCGAATCGTTGCCAGCGACGGGTTCAAATCCCGTCCAAATACCTGAATCCGCGAAGTCAGGGTTCTGATTTTCGATTCAAGGCCTGTCAAGTCAACAGTAAGCATGCTCATTCCCTACCGCTAGGATTCACCGCAACCGTGAAAACACATTTCTTCCCAGCCCGAAGGGCTTGCTAACCAGGTTGCGCCAGGATGAGCCGAGGCTAAGGTCAGGGTCCACCCGTCCGGGTGACCTGCCCCCGGGTTCTAGCGACCTCGCTAGACTGGCTGGAACAGGGCTCTGCGACCGGCTGTGCTCTGGGGAGGTACCATGCGGCCTGCGCTGCTCCGTTCCCTGCTCGGCCTCTGGTTGCTCCTCCCCGGTCTGATGCCGCCCCTTTGGGCGGATGTGCCGGTCAGTGCGGCGGCGGTTCGGGAAGCGCAGCAGCGGCTTGCGGGCCAGCTGATTCGCACCCCCTTCCTCCACTCCCCGCTGCTCTCCAAGCTCACGGGTGCCCAGGTCTTCGTGAAGCTGGAGAACCTCCAGGCCACGGGGGCCTTCAAGGAGCGCGGCGCCCTCAATCGCCTTCTCCAATTGAGCCCTGAGGAACGCAAGCGCGGTGTGATCACCATGAGTACCGGCAACCACGCCCAGGGCGTGGCTCTGCATGCGACCCGCCGGGGCATTCCAGCCACGGTCTACATGCCGGAGAGCACGCCCGTCAGCAAGGTGGAGCGGACCCGTGCGCTGGGCGCGACGGTGGTGATCAAGGGGGCGACGTTCGACGACACCGCCGCGCTGGCCAGGGCCGCCGCCAGGGAGCAGGGGCTGATCCTCATCCACCCCTATGACGACCCTGCGGTCATTGCGGGCCAGGGCACCCTCGCCCTGGAAATGCTACAGGAGCAGCCGGACCTCGATGCGCTGATCATTCCTGTGGGCGGCGGTGGCCTCATCACGGGGTGCGCGCTGGCGGCCCGCAGCATCAAGCCGGATATCCAGATCTACGGTGTGGAATCGACCCGCTACTCGGCCATGGCCCAGCGGCTGGAAGGGCGGCCCGTCCAGGTCGGTGGGACGACCGTGGCCGAGGCCATCGCCGTCCGCGACGTAGGGGCAACGGCCCTGAGCCTGCTCCCGGGCCTGATCCAGGGGGTCCTGCTGGTGGAGGAGGACACCATCGAGTGGGCCGTGGCGGCCCTGGCGGCCAACCTGAAGGTCGTGGCCGAGGGCGCCGGTGCCACGCCCCTGGCTGCCCTCGTGACGCAGCCCACCCTCTTCGCGGGGAAGAAGGTCGGCCTCGTCCTGTCGGGGGGCAACATGGACAACGCCCACCTTGCGGACATCCTCCGGCGCTACAAGGGGACCCTTGAGGACAAGCCGCCGATCCAGGTGCCGAAGCCCCTGGGCAAGGAGGTCATCGGCACACCCCTGGCGCCGGTGGCCAGGGGCCCCTACTCCCAGGCCATCCGCCATGGCGACCTGCTCTTCCTCTCCGGGCAGCTAGCCACGGACCCCAAAGACGGCCGCTTTCGCAGTGACCTGGACATCGAGGGGCAGACCCGCCAGGTGATGGAAAACCTGAAGGCGGTGCTCGCGGCCGCAGGCCTGACTCTGGAGAACGTGCTGTCCACCACGGTGTACCTGGCGGACCCGGCGGACTTCGCCCGCATGAACCAGGTCTACGGCACCTTCTTTTCCAAAGCGCCCCCGGCGCGGGCCACCGTCGGGGCCGTCCTGCCCGTGCCCGGGGCGCGGGTTGAGATCGCCGCCATTGCGGGGCGCTAACCTACCCGTAGCGGGGCGCGTCGATGTCCTGCAGTCCCAAGAAGATTGACTGAGAAAAGTTGATAAATTAATTCTCCTTCAGCCGGGAGCAGGCCCCCGCGGTGCCGGGCCCCCCACTCTGGGCCTGGTTCAGCGCTTTCGATAGCCGTCGAGCCATAGGAAGCCATCGAGCAGGGCCGGGAGGGCTGCCTGGACATGGACCGGGGAATCAGCCAGGTCCAGCGGAACCACATCCTGGACGCCCGTAACGTTGGTCTGGTCGATCCAAGCCTTCAGCGCCGCCCTCGAGTTGCCGACCGGCACCAGGTCGTCCGTCTGGCAATGGAACAGGCGCATGGGCATGGCCGGCTTCCAGCCCCGGTAGGCATCGTTCGCGGCCAGGTCCGTGACCACTTGGCCGTCGGTGGTTGCGTTCCCGGTGTAAGGCTTGGCCATCTGGGCCAGGAAGGCGGAGGTCAGGATGTCCAGCGGGTAGCGCTGACCATCGGCGCGAACGGGCATGGCGTTGGTGACTTCCTCGGACTTGCGGCTGCCGTCCAGCATCGGGGGCAGGGTCTCGTTCCAAGGGGTCTTCATGGTGTCGGAAAACTTGTAGCTGCCATCCCCCTTGAGCTTTTGGAAGGAGACCAGGGTATAGGGGAGGAAATACGGGGCCTTGTGGGGCGCGTTGGCGGTCATGAGGTTGCGCATGGTCGTGGACAGGTCGTAGGGCCCGTCCAGGGGCGCCACCGCGGTGACGGTGAGACTCTTCTCCTGCATCCGCCGCGCCGCCACCATGGTTGCGTACCCCCCCTCGGAGAAGCCGACGAGGAAAGTCTGCTGGTTCCAGACGGTCCACTTCTTCCAGGTATCCTGCAGCAGACGGGCCTGCACTGCCTTGTGCAAGTCCGTGACGCTGTTGGCAATGCTCGGGTCCATGTAGGGGTGGTAGTCGCGGTTGATACCCATGCTCGGGTAGTCCGGCATCACGACAATGTAGCCCGCGTGGGCGTACATGTAGCCAACGATGGACTCGGCCCAGAGCATGATCTCCTTCGGGTCATCGATGTATTTCCACATGTCGTACAGGAATTTGGACGGAGCATAATCCCGATAGATCTGGGTCCCATGCTGTAGGCAGAGGATCGGCGCCTTGACCAGCGATGCGTTCCAGGGAATGAAGGCAATGCCGCTCACCCTGATTTCATTCCCCTTGGCATCCGTGGTCGTGTAGTGAATTTTCTCTGTCGTCACCCAGTAGTTGTCGCCCTGGGCGGTCCTCTTTGTGGCGCTCCAAACGACATCCACGAGGAACTTGACGACGCTCTGGTTGTCGGAGCCCACCGAGACATCGAGCGAGTTCAGCTTCAGGCTGGCGAAGCGGCTTTCCATGTCGTCGCGGTTGGCCGGATCCCCCACCTTCTCTGCCAGGAGGAGCTCCCCACCGAGCTCGGCGACTGGAGGCTGGGAAGGTGAAGATTTGCCTGAACATCCGGTCGAAAGCAGGGTTGCCGCCAGCAGGACGCCAAGGCACAGGCGGAGAAGCAGCGGTTGCCTGCGGGGTGCCGGGCTGGGCGCCCCGGACGGCTGAGGAGAAGAACTACCGC
>CAITBU010000069.1 GCA_903890595.1 uncultured Holophagaceae bacterium
GATAGCTGATAGCCGATAGCCGATAGCCGGCCGCTAGGCCATGGAGAGCTGCAGCAGGTGAGCGGCGCTCTGGCAGAGGCTCTCCAGCAGGGCCAGGCGCTCGGGTGTGAAGCGCCCAGGTCGCCGGTCATTGCACTGGATCAGGCCGTAGGTGACGCCATCCCGCCGGATGGGGAAGAGGCCCACGGACTCGAAGCCGGCGGTGTGGCAGCGGTTCCGGGTCGGGCAGGGCAGCGTGATGGGGGTGCTGGAGGCCAGGAGCGCCGAGGTGCCATTGGTCCAGAAGGCGCCCTCTTCGGTGAAGAAGGGCTGGGTCGGGTCCACCTGCTGGGTGAGGACAGCCCCACACATGCAGGCCAGAAGGGGGTTCCGCTGGGCATCCCGCATCAGGCGGCCGTCGGCATCCTCCAGGCAGAGGTTGTTCTCCAGCGCCACGAAGCACTCCGTGAAGCCCAGGCTGGCGGCATAGGGATAGTCGGGGCCCGCCTTGAGCCGGATGGCCACGGCCTCGCACTCCGACAGATGCTGGGCCACGATGGCCAGCTGACGGCCAAGCTCAGCGGGTGAGGTCAAGGCATTCGCCATGCGGAGCAGACCCAGGAAGGCCTGGCGCTCGGCCTCCAGACGACCCTCCTCGGTGCTGCCAGTCGCGGGCGCACTCATCCCGGACCCCCTTCTGGAGATCCTATCGGCAGGCATTCCCTTGGCTTTAGCTACAGGTGCAGCGACCTAAGGAGGGGGCATCTGGCAGCTGCTGCCGATGGCGGCAGGCAGGTAGAGGTGGTTGACGTAGTCCTGGAGCATGCGGTCGGCATTGAAGCGCCAGCCCAGGGTGCGGATGGAGTGCTTCATGCGCTCCACCCAGAGGTAGGGCATGCCAGCAGCGTTCCGGTCGTCGTAGTAGAGGGGCACCACTTCCTCTTCGAGGAGGCGGAAGAGGTCCTCGGCATCCCGCTGGTCCTGGATGGCCTGGTCCGCATGGATCTCGCCAGACCCGATGGCGAAGCCGTTCTCGCCGTCATAGGCCTCGGCCCACCACCCGTCCCGGACGGAGATGTGCAGGCCGCCGTTGAGCACGACCTTCATGCCGCTGGTGCCGCAGGCCTCGAGGGGGCGCTGGGGATTGTTGAGCCAGCCGTCGATGCCCTGGTAGAGCATGCGGCCCACCCGGATGTTGTAGTTCTCGATGAACAGGATCCGGTGGCGGAAGCGCGGGTCCTCGAGGAGCTGAGCCACCTTCTGGATGAGGCCCTTGCCCGTCTGGTCCGCAGGGTGGGCCCGGCCGGAGAACACCAGGTTCACGGGGCGGTCGGGGTTGTTCACCAGGCGATCCAGGCGGTCCAGGTCGGTGAAGAGCAGGTCCGGGCGCTTGTAGGGCACGAAGCGGCGGGCGAAGCCAATGAGCAGAGCATCCGGGTCCAGGGGTGCCGGCTCGATGGCGGGCAGGCCCAGCCGCTCCCGCATGGCGGCGGCGCGCTTGCGGATGAAGCGGATGGTGCGGGCCTTGAGGACCTGCTTGGTCTCCCAGATCTCGGAGGAGGACACGGACATGATGGGTGTCCAGGTGTCGGGCCGGGTGAGGGAGCTCTGGTAGTTGGGCCCCAGGTGGGACTCGTAGAGATGGTTCATCTCCGTGGCGAGCCAGGTGGGCAGGTGCACGCCGTTGGTGACGTGGCCGATGGGCACCGCCTCTTCCCGGGTCCCCGGGTAGAGGTGGTTCCACATCTTGCGGGAGACCACCCCGTGGAGGGCGGAGACGCCGTTGGCCCGGCGGGTCAGCTTGAGGGCCAGCACGGTGGGCATGAAGGGAGCGCCGTGGTCGTGGGGGTTCACGCGACCCAGCCCCATGACCTCGTCCAGGGACAGGCCCAGGCCGGCGGCCAGGGGCCCCAGGTGCTCCGCAGCCATGTCGGCAGGAAAGCGGTCATGGCCAGCATCCACGGGGGTGTGGGTGGTGAAGACCGACGTGGAGGCCACCTCGGCCAGGGCCTGGTGGGGGTCCATCCCATCGAACTGGATGCGGTACCGGGCCCGCTCCAGGAGGGCGAAGGCCGAGTGGCCCTCGTTGAGGTGGAAGACGCTGGCGTTGATGCCCAGGGCGCGCAGGGCCCGCGCGCCACCGACACCCAGGAGCAGCTCCTGCTGGATGCGCATGCGCTGATCGCCGCCGTAGAGGCGCGCGGTCAGGGCGACGTCCTTCGGCTCATTGGCCTTCACCCGGGTGTCCAGGAGGATCAGGCGGATGCGGCCCACCATCACTTCCAGCACGGCCGCATAGACGGTGCGACCCGGCAGCTCCACGCTGACAGTCACGGGCTCACCGTGGCGGTCCACCGCCGGCACCAGGGGCAGGTCGGCAACGTCGAAGGGCTCGACCACATCCTGCTGCCACAGATCCTTGTTCAGCACCTGGCTGGTGTAGCCCTCGTGGTAGAGCAGACCCACACCCACCAGAGGGATGCCCAGGTCGGACGCAGACTTGAGGTGGTCGCCCGCCAGGATGCCCAGGCCGCCCGAGTAGATGGGCAGGGACTCGTGGATGCCGAACTCCATGCAGAAGTAGGCGATGGGCCGAGAGCGCATGGCCCCGGCATGGGTGATGCCCCAGGTGGTGATGGGGGTGCAGTACTCGTGCAGCTGCCGCAGGGCACGGTCCACCCGCGCCGGCACATCCACATCCGCCGCCCGCTGCTCCAGCTGATCGGGGGTGATCTGCTTGAGCACGGACATGGGGTTCTGGTGAGCCTTGGTGTAGAGGTCCAGATCCAGGTCCCGGAAGATGGTGCGGACCTCAGGCTTCCAGGTCCACCAGAGGTTCTGGGTGAGCTGCTGCAGTTTCGGAAGAAGCTTGTCCATGGTCGTTCCTAAGGTCAGGGCTCGGTGGGTTCAGGCCGCAGGAAGAGCGCGGCCAAGGGGGGCAGTGTGAGGTTGAGGGACTGAGGGAACCCATGGGCCGGGACCGGCTCGGTGCGGATGCGACCGGTATTGCCTTCGTTGCGACCGCCATAGTGCCTGGAGTCGGTGTTGAGCAGCTCGGTGTAGGTGCCGGCCTGGGGTACGCCGACGCGGTAGCCGCTCTGGGTGAGGCTGGTGAAGTTGAAGGCGATGGCCATGAAGTCCGCTGAATCGGCACCCCGGCGCAGGAGCGTGAGTACGCTGTTGAAGCGGTCGCCGCAGTCGATCCAGGCGAAGCCGCCGGTCTGGCAGTCCCCCTGGTGGAGGGCGGTGTGGCCGCGGTAGAGGCCGTTCAGGTCGCGTACCAGGTCGTGGATGCCCTTGTGGGCCGGCTGCTCCAGCAGGTCCCAGTCCAGGGCCGTGTCATGGTTCCACTCGCGCCCCTGGCCGAACTCGCCGCCCATGAACAGCAGCTTCTTCCCGCCGTGGGCGAAGAGCCAGGCGTAGAGCAGGCGCAGGTTCGCCATGCGCTCCCAGGCATCGCCGGGCATGCGGCCCAGAATGCTGCGCTTGCCATGCACCACCTCGTCGTGGGACAGGGGCAGCACGTAGTTCTCGGAGTCGTGGTAGAGCATCGAGAAGGTGATCTGGTCGTGGTGGTGCGGGCGGGCCATCATGCCCTGGGCCAGGTAGCGCAGGGTGTCGTGCATCCAGCCCATGTCCCACTTGAAGCCGAAGCCCAGGCCGCCCTGGTCGGTGGGGCGGGAGACGGCGGGCCAGGCGGTGGACTCCTCGGCAATGGTGCAGGCATCCGGGAAGTGGCCGTAGACCACCTCGTTGAAGCGGCGGAGGAAGGCCACGGCCTCCAGGTTCTCCCGGCCCCCGTGGCGGTTGGGGATCCACTGTCCCTCTTCGCGGCTGTAGTCCAGGTAGAGCATCGAGGCCACGGCGTCCACCCGGAGGCCGTCGATGTGATAGCGGTCGAGCCAGAACAGGGCGTTGGCGATGAGGAAGTTCTGCACCTCGGTGCGGCCGAAGTTGAAGATCAGGGTGCCCCAGTCCATGTGCCGGCCCTGGCGGGGGTCCGCGTGCTCATAGAGGTGCGTGCCATCGAACTGCCCCAGGCCGTGGCTGTCCTCGGGGAAGTGGGCAGGAACCCAGTCCAGGATCACCCCCAGGCCCGCCTGGTGCAGGGTGTCCACGAAGCACTTGAAGTCCTCAGGCCCGCCGAAGCGGCTGGTAGGGGCAAAGAGCCCCAGGGGCTGGTAGCCCCAGGAGGGATCGAAGGGATGCTCCATGATCGGCAGCAGCTGTACGTGGGTGAAGCCCAGCCAGCTGACGTAGGGCGCCAGATCGGCAGCGATCTCCCCGTAGGTCATGTAGCTGCCGTCGGGCCGGCGGCGCCAGGAGCCCAGGTGCAGCTCGTAGATGCTGACGGGGGCCTCGTGGGTGCGGGTGCGGCGCCGGGCCTCCAGCCAGGCGCCATCCCCCCAGGGGTGGTCCTGCAGGCCGTGGACGATGGAGGCCGTGCCGGGGGCCGCCTCACAGCGGAAGGCAAAGGGATCGGCCTTCAGGGGCAGCAGGTTCCCCTCGGGGCCGTGGATCTGGAACTTGTACAGGGCGCCCACGCCCACGCCGGGCACGAAGGTCTCCCAGAAGCCGTTGGAGCCGGGCTGGCGCAGGGGGTGGCAGCGGCCATCCCAGCCGTTGAAGTCCCCGACCAC
>CAITBU010000070.1 GCA_903890595.1 uncultured Holophagaceae bacterium
AGTGAGCTGAAAAAGCGTCAGCACTATGAGAAGCCCAGCGCCAAGCGCAAGCGGAAGATGCTCGCCGCCCGTAAGAAGACCCTCAAGCGCCTCGCGCAGGAGCGTCGGATGATCGGTTGAGATAAAGCTTCGCTTTATCTACGAAAGGGCCCGCATTCGCGGGCCCTTTTGATTTACTGGTAGAGAGAGGTTGTCATCAAGCCCATGAACACGGAGCTGCAGGCGCTGGAATTCCCGGAAGCGGTCGCCCTTATTCAGCGGGGGGCCCGCACGGCGTCGGCGCGGGCGGCGCTGGGGGGGCTGCATCCCTGGGACGGTCTGGCGGGTCTGCGGCGTCTGCATCAGCTGGAGCTGCAGGACGCCTGGGCCGCCGGCCCGGGGCTGCTGCCCATCCTGCCCATGGACGAGGCCCTGGAGGAGCTGCTCAGCCCCGCCGGGTGGCTCCTGCCAGAGCACTGGCGCCAGCTGCGGGAGGGCCTGGTGGCCCTCTCCCGGCTGCTGCGGACCCTGGCGGCCCTGCCCTGGCCCGAGACCCGCCCTGCCCCGCCGGGCACCCACCTGGGCATCGACCGCCTCCAGGTGACCGCGGCCCTCCTGCCGGACCCCGCCCCCTTGGGGGAGCGCCTGGCCCGCAGCTTCCAGGCGGATGGCCAGCTGGACCCCTTGCGGGTGCCGACCCTCGCCAGCCTGCATCGCCACCGCCAGGACGCCTTCCAGGCCATCCAGTCCAAGCTGCAGAAGCTGCTGCGGACCGCCCCGGATGCCTTCAACGAGGCCACCGTGGTGGCCCGCAACGGCCGCTTCTGCCTACCGGTGCGCCAGGAGCGGCGGAGCCTCATGCCGGGTCTGGTGCTGGACCGCAGCGGCAGCGGGGCCACGGTGTTCGTGGAGCCCCTGGAGGCTGTCCCCCTCAACAACGCCTTCGTCGAGGCCGACAGCGACTACACCGAGGCCGTGCAGGCTTTCCTCCGGGAGCTGCTGGCGGATCTGCGGGCCCGGCGGGAGGACTTCCTCCGCTGGCAGGCGCTGCAGGCCCAGGCCGATCAGGCCATCGCCCTGCTGCGCTGGGGCACCCTCTGCAGCGGCCTACTGCCGGACCTGGCCGCGGACCCCAAGCAGGGCCGCCTCTGCCTGGTGGAGGCCCGGCACCCCATGCTGCTGCCCGCCGTGCGGGAGGCCCTGGGCCTGGAGCCCTTGCCCCACGCCGTGGTGCCCCTGGACCTGACCCTGGAGGCGGGCCGGCCGGGCCTGATCATCTCGGGCTCCAACACCGGCGGGAAGACCGTGGTCCTGAAGACCGTGGGCATCCTCTGCGCCCTCGCCGCCAGCGGCTGTGCGGTGCCGGCCCGGGAGGGCTCCAGCTTCCCCGCCCTGCCCAGCCTCCATGCGGACATCGGGGATCACCAGACCATCACGGGAAGCCTCTCGACCTTTAGCAGCCATGTCTTGCATCTGAACGAGATCCTGAAAAATGGTCAGGACGGTGGCCTGGTACTGCTGGACGAACTGGGCACGGGCACCGACCCCCGGGAGGGTGCGGCCCTGGGCATCGCCCTGCTGCAGAGCCTGTCCCGGCGCCACTGCTGGATCCTGTGCTCCACCCACCTGGGGGAGATCAGCCAGTGGGCCCTCCGCCACACCCGCTTCCAGAACGCCTCGGTGCAGTTCGACGAGGAGCGCATGGCCCCCACCTACCGCCTGCTGGTGGGCCTGCCCGGACAGAGCCGGGCCCTGGCCATCGCCGCCCGCCTGGGCCTGCCCCAGCCGGTCCTGGAGCACGCCGAGCGGGTGCTGGGCAAGCGAGAGCAGGACTGGCGGGACTTCCTGCGGGAGCTGGAGGGGGAGCGGACCCGCCTCCTGGAGGCCGCTGAGGCCCTGCGGCTGCAGCAGGCGGCGGCGGACCATGACCGGGAGGTGCTGCGCCAGCGGGAGGAGCGGCTTCGCACCGAGCGAGACACGAACCAGCGAGAATCCAAGGAGAAGGTGGCCCGGGTGCTGGACTTCCTGGACCGGGAGGGCAAGCGCCTGGTGAAGGACCTCAAGGACAGCCAGAAGGCCCCCGACGTGAATGCGGACCGCCTGGGGACCGACACCCGGGAGCGGCTCCGGCGCCTGGAGCGGGTGGCCGAGGCGGAGCTGGCCCCGCGGGGTGGCAGCCCTGCGGCCGCAGCCCCCAAGGAAGTGCGGGAGGGTGGCTACGCCCGCCACCGCGGCCTGGGCCTGGAGGGCAAGGTGGTCGTCCTCAAGGGGGACCGGGCCACCCTGGAGACCGGCCAGGGCCGCCGCTTCGAGTGCCGGGTGGGGGAGCTGGAGCCCAGCACCGCCCGGGAGGCGGCGCCCAAGCCTTCGGGCCGGGTGCGGGTGCGGGCCGAGGTCCAGGACCTGGACTCGGAGATCAACCTCATCGGCCGGGCCAGCGACGATGTGGACAGCGCGATCCACCGCTTCGTGGAGGAGGCCCTGGCCGCAGGCAAGCGCTGCATCCGCATCGTGCACGGCCACGGCACGGGCCGCCTCAAGGCCGCCGTGCGCGAGGCCCTGAAGGACCACCCCGGCATCGCCCGGGTGGAGGATGCCCCCCAGGCCCAGGGCGGCTCCGGCGCGACCGTCGTCACCCTCCGGTAGGCCCAAGCGCGCGTCTCAGCGGGAGGGGTTCCCCACACGACTTGGCGAGGAGGCCCTAATACCCTCCACAAGAGGATCTTGGTGCTGCCAGGATGCCATCGACCTGAGCCTGAGGCAGGACCTGGGCCAGATAGGCGCCCTCGGTCGGCTGCAGAGCCGTGGCGAAGGACCGAAGATGGTTCTCTGAGCCACAGTTCAGTCCCCCGTAGGCGGCGCGTAGGCTCTCGGTCTGGCATCTGGAAAGAGCGTCGACAAGGTCCAAGATGTCCTTTTCCTCGATGAGTCCGCCCACCTTCAGCGCTGCGACGACCCCCACCTTGCCGCTGGCCACAAGGTCCGTGTACAGCTGCGCCAGGATCGGATCGGTAAACATTCCGAGGATTTCCCCCTCCACCACCGGGTCTGTCAACCCGGCCGGTCCCAGAAAGGCCTTCAGGCGGTCCATGTGGCGCTGCTCTGACGGCGCGATGGCGTCGAGGGTGGCGACCAGGATTTCGGCACCCGCTTGCCCTCGCCAGTAGGTCGCAAGGGTCAGATAGACATCGCGGGCCAGCTTCTCCTCCTCTCGCATGAAGCGAAGATCCCGCGCTTCATCCGCGCTCAGGACCAGGCTGGAGGGCACCAGGAGGGCCAGGCCCTGGCCGGCATTAGCCTTGGAACCGCCTTGGCCGGAAGTTCCGCTACAGGCCGCCAGAAGCAGAACACTGGCGAAGACTGCGAACGGGGTAAAGGTCGTGGACATTGCAACCTCCAGGGTGGAGCTGAGGCGGTGGTGCGAAGCCACTGCCAGGTAAAAACGTGGGGGATCAAGGCGTGACCGCCAGATCTGAGGTGCGGTCAGGGAGTTCCCCCGCAACCCAAGAGATGGCCCCCAGAGGGACAGAAGTACTCCTCCGGGTCAGATGACTGAAATGGGGGGCCAAGCTGCAGAATTCGGGGGCTTAGTGGTGACTCCCAGGGCCTCCGCCAACCCCAGGGGGGGCGATGGCAAGCCTGTCATCGCCAGGTAAACCTCCCTTTGTCTTGGCAAATCAACAGGATCGCCTCATCTGGCGAGCCATCTGGGGACACTGCCCCATGCCTGACTCAACGGCCTATTCCCCCACCTGCCCGCTTAAACGCAATGAACCAAAACTTAGCCGCCCCCCCCTCAGGCCCGATGAACGGGACACCTGAATAGGGGAGACCATGTCGTTCTGGAACAGCCTCAACATCCGCAAGAAGCTCCTCTATTCGATCCTGGCCCTGACGGTGGTGCTGGGGGCGACCTCCACGGCTTTCAGCCTGTGGCGCTTGGCCTCGGCCCTGGAAAACGGCCTGCAGCTCAAGGCCGCCAGCCTGGCGGGCCTGGTGGCGGATGGCATCCAGAGCGGCGTGCAGTTCGAGGACGTGGGCTTGGTGGAGCGCGGCCTGGACGCCCTCAAGGAAGACGAGGACATCACCCAGGCTGTGGTCGTGACCACGGACCCGGCCACCCGGGCAGCCAAGGTGACGGCCCGCTCCAAGCCCAAGGGCACCCCACTGGATCCCCTCCCCTATGCTGAGGCCTTCCTGAAGGAGGCCGGTGGCAAGGACCTGTCGCGCCAGCACCTGTTCGTGGAGAAGGCCGGCTACCTTATGGTCGGGGAGCTGGTGAAGATCGAAGGCGCCCCGGTGAAGTCCTACCTGCTGCTGGTGGTCAACCGGGACCGCCTGCACCGCAACCAGCTCTCCGCCATGCTGGGCCTGGGCCTGCTGGGCATCGCCATGCTGGCCATCGGTGTGGGCTTCGCCAGCTTCCTGGGGCAGGCCCTGGTGGCGCCCCTGGAGCACATCCAGCGCCGTATGCGCGACATCTCCGAGGGCGAGGGTGACCTCACCGCCCGCCTGGAAGTGAAGGGCAATGACGAGGTGGCGGCCCTGGCCGGCCACTTCAACCGCTTCGTGGAGAACATCCACCACATCGTCCAGCAGGTGATGGCCATCAGCACCAACATCGCCTCGGGATCCCTCCAGATGTCGGCGGGCATGTCCGAGATGCACAGCACGGCCCAGAGCATTGCCCAGGCCGCAGAGAATCAGAAGGCCAGCGTCAACGCCACCACCGGCAGCGTCCAGGGCATCGCCGGGGCCTCCCAGGTGGTGAATGCCAACGTGGCCGATGCGCTACAGGTCTTCGAGCAGGCCCAGCAGGCCGCCACCAAGGGTGGCACCGCCGTGGGCGGGGCCGTCACGGGCATGCAGGCCATCAACCAGAACTCCAAGCAGATCGGGAACATCCTCACGGTCATCACCGAGATCGCCAACCAGACCAACCTGCTGTCCCTCAACGCCGCCATTGAGGCCGCCAAGGCGGGCGAGCACGGCAAGGGCTTTGCGGTGGTCGCCGAGGAAGTGCGCAAGTTGGCGGAGCGCAGCGCCACCGCCGCCAAGGAGATCACGGCCCTCATCCAGACCTCCAACCGGGCCATCAGCGACGGCACCAAGATGGTGAACACCGCCGGGGAAGCCCTCACCAGCATCCAGTCCGCCATCGCCGACTCCGCCGTGCGCATGAAGACCATCGGCGGCCAGAGCGAGACCCAGAGCCGCGACAGCCAGTCCGTGGTGGCTGCCATGGGCGACCTCACCGGCATCGCCGAGCAGAACGCCGCCGCCATGGAAGAGATGGCCGCCACCATCAAGGAGTCCACCCGCACCGTGGACGAACTGAGCCAGCTCGCCGAGCAGCTCAACGGCATCGTGGCGCGGTTCCGGACCTAGGCCCAGGAACCCAGCCCAGCAACGCTGAGCCGACCACCACAGGTGGTCGGCTCACGTTCTGGTAGCCCTCCCCGGGGTCGAACCGGGACGCCTTGCGGCATTCGATTTTGAGTCGAGCGCGTCTGCCATTCCGCCAGAGGGCCAGGGGCCTAAGCCTAGCACAGGTGCCCCTGGGAGCGCCCCACCCGGGGGCTGGAAGGGTCAGGCTCTCAGCGGTTGGCGTTGTCTTTGTGCCCTTTGTGTTCTTTGTGGTTAGAGGCCATTTGCAGTTCTCCCCTTCCTCCCCTTCATCCCTGTTCCAAGTGCTTTTGACGGGGCTAAGAGGAAGGAACGGGGATAAAGCACAGAGGCTGCACCACAGGTCTCTGTGGTTCTGCCCTGTCAGCGCGAGGCTCACAGCGCGGTGAGGGGGATCCTGCGTCCGGCGCCGAAGGCT
This sequence comes from uncultured Holophagaceae bacterium, assembly GCA_903890595.1. GTDB lineage: Bacteria > Acidobacteriota > Holophagae > Holophagales > Holophagaceae > Geothrix. Next base: position 5,804 of record CAITBU010000070.1, read on the forward strand.
TTGGGGCTCACTTTGAAGGCGAAGGGCAGCTGGCGGCGGGCTCAGGGTGGGCGCGCCCTCTGTGGGGACCACCGCACCTGGCAGAGCCAAGCAGGGCATTGAGAAAGATTTTTGAATCAATCATGGGCCAACCCTTGACAGCCTCGACTTGGGCCCTATTCTTTGTATGGACCGACCGGTCTACTCGAATTACATCGTTATAATTAACAAGGAGTTACCAGCATGCGAATCGCAAAACACGAAGTCGAGGTCCAGCTGGAGATCCCGGGCGCGGTGCTCCGTCAGCAGAGGGGTTTCGGCAGTGTGAGTGGGTTTGATCAGATCAGCGGCGAGTGCTTCACGCTGTCGGCGGGGGTCGATACCACCCCGCTTTTCCAGGGCTTGGAAGGCAACCTCTGCCAGTGCCCCCACTGGGGGTTTGTCCTGGCCGGTCAGCTCACCACCACCGATGCTGCCGGCGAGAGCGAGACCGTCCACGCCAACGACCTGTTCTACTGGCCTTCAGGGCACAACGTGAAGGTCGACGTCGATGCGGAGATCATCATGTTCAGTCCCCAGCGTGAGCACAGCCAGGTGATCCAGCACATGATCGCGAAGGTGAAGGGATAGCCTGGGCGGCAAGAAGGTGCGGTGCCGTTGCTGGACGGTCGTAGCGTCCCAATGCGAGACTCGAAACACCCATGACACATTCAACAAAACAGCGACTGCTCAATGCGGGCATTCCCCTGCTCCTGAAGCAGGGCTACAACAACCTGGGCATCCAGGCCCTGCTGGCCGCTACTGGCACACCGAAGGGCTCCTTCTACCATCACTTCAAGGACAAGGAAGACTTCGCCCTCCAGGTGATCGACCAGTACATGGGGGGGGTGCATGCGGGTCTTGATGCCTGCCTCGGTGACAAGGAGCGCCCCCCCCTTGCGCGGGTCCGCCACTTTTTCGAGATGACCCAAGCGCACTATCTCAGCGAAGGCTACATGGGCTGCCTGCTTGGTGGCCTCGGGCAGGAGCTGTCTGGCATCAGCGATCTGTTCCGGAGCAAGATCGATGGGTGCTTCTCTGAAATCGCCCGCCGGATGGCCGCCTGCCTCGAAGAGGCCAGGCAGTGCGGCGACCTTCCCGCTGATTCAGACGTTGCCCAGTTGGCGTGCCTGCTGGTGGACTGCTGGGAAGGTGCTGCGCTCCGCAGCCGGCTGCAGCGGGATGCCTCCCCACTGAACGCCATGCTCGACTTCTACTTCCGTTCGGCAGCCGGCCGCTGACGCGTGGCGAGAGGCGCTGGGCTACTGCACCGTCGTACGCCGATGGAGCGCCCCTTTTCCGGAGGCTGGCCAAACATCACAGCGCGGTGAGCGGGATCCTGCGTCCGGCGCCGAAGGCTTTGGGGCTCACCTTGAAGGCGAAGGGCAGCTGGCGGCGCTTGAACTCGGTGCGGCGCAGCAGGCCCAGGATGCGTGGCAGGGCGGCGCGGGCCTGCTCGAGGGCGGCGCCCTCCAGCAGCAGGGCCAGGTCCTCGGCCAGACCCTCCTCGGGGCGCTGAGCCTCCAGGGCCGCGCCCAGGATGGCGTCCAGCTGGA
>CAITBU010000071.1 GCA_903890595.1 uncultured Holophagaceae bacterium
CGGGTCTCGAAGCCCGAGTCCCGGAAGACGTTGTTCATCTTGTCGTTCTCGTAGAGCACATCGGCTTCGAAGCCCAGGTAGCCGGCGCCGGCCGCCAGGCCCGCGATGCGCTCGAGGATGAGGCTGCTGATGCCCCGGCCCTGGTGCTCGTCGGCGACCATGAAGCTGACTTCGGCGTTGGCCCCGCCCTGGCCCACGTAGTTGCCCAGGCCCAGCACGCACTGGGTGGCGCCCTCGCCTTCCACGGCCAGGAGGCAGGCCCGCAGGCGGGGGTCCGGGGTGCAGAGCTCCTCGGCGAAGCGGCGGGCAATGCGGGAGACGCCGCCCATGAAGCGCATGGACAGGGCTTCCCGGGAGAGCCCCTGGATGAAGGCATCCACCCGATCCGTGTCCTCCGGGGTGGCCATGCGGAGGGAGACCCCCTGACCGTCCTTCAGGAGGACGAACTCTTGGTAGTCTGCGCCGTCAGGAATGATGCTGAACACGGAAAGCCCCACGAAATCGGTCGCAATGCGATCACCCTACCACGGCTTCCAGTGGACTGTTCGGACCTGAAAGCCTTTCTTGCCCTTTACATCATCTTTCATTCTGGACGGGGACAGATCGCCGCCCTAAATTGGTTATAGCACCTACCAAAATGGAGACCCCCATGAACGAACGACAGGCCTTCCTCGACGCCCGACAGTTCATGTTCGACCACAGCGGCGATCGCGTGGCCGCATGCCAGGGATTCAAGTGGCCCGTGCTTGAGCACTTCAACTGGGCCCTGGATCACTTCGATGTGATGGCGGCCGGGAATGAGAAGCCCGCCCTCTGGATCGTGGAAGAAGGCGGCGCCGAGACCAAGGTCTCCTTCCAGGAGATGAGCCAGCGCAGCAACCAGGTGGCCAATGCTCTCCGTGGCTTGGGCGTCAAGCGCGGCGACGGCGTGCTCATCATGCTCGACAACGTGCGCCCCCTCTGGGAAGTGCTGCTGGCCTGCATCAAGCTCGGCGCCGTGATGGTGCCCTCCACCCTGCTGCTGAGCCCGGCGGACCTGACCGACCGCCTCGAGCGGGGCGGCATCCGCCACCTGGTGGTGGACTCCGCCCAGACCGCCAAGTTCGACGGCATGGACGCTTCCCTCACCCGCATCTGCGTGGGCGATGCCGTGCCGGGCTGGCATGACATGGCCACCCTGTACAGCGGCTCCACCACCTACGTGCCGGATGCCATCACCAAGGCCACGGACCCCCTGCTGCTCTACTTCACCAGCGGCACCACCGCCAAGCCCAAGCTGGTGCTCCACACCCACCAGTCCTACCCCGTGGGCCACCTGTCCACCGTGTACTGGATCGGCCTGCGCGAAGGCGACATCCACTTCAACATCAGCTCTCCGGGCTGGGCCAAGCACGCCTGGAGCAACTTCTTCGCCCCCTGGATCGCCGGTGCCTGCATCTTCATCTACCGATCGACCCGGTTCAGCGCCGCGGCCGCCCTCCAGGTGATCGCCGACAAGGGCGTCACCAACCTGTGTGCGCCGCCCACGGTGTGGCGCCTGTTCATCCAGGAGGACCTGGCCGCCTACAAGGTGAAGCTGCGCGGCGTCATAGGCGCCGGCGAGCCCCTCAACCCCGAGGTCATCAGCCAGGTGGAGAAGGCCTGGGGCCTCACCATCCGCGACGGCTTCGGCCAGACCGAGACCACCTGCGTGGTGGGCAACTCTCCCGGCGTGCCCGTGAAGCCAGGCTCCATGGGCCTGCCCATGCCGGGCTATGACGTGGTCCTGCTGGACCTGGATGGGAAGGAGACGGACGAGGGCGAGATCGCCCTGCGGCTCAATCCGCGCCCCCTGGGCCTCATGGAAGGCTACAAGGACGATCCCTCCAAGATGGAGAAGGCCCTGAAAGAGGGCTACTACCGCACGGGCGATGTGGCCACCCGCGACGCAGAAGGCTATCTCTTCTTTGTCGGCCGTGCCGATGATGTCTTCAAGAGCAGCGACTACCGCATCAGCCCCTTCGAGCTGGAGTCCTTCCTCATCGAGCACGACTTCGTGGCTGAGGCCGCGGTGGTGCCGAGCCCTGATCCCGTGAAGCTGGCGGTACCCAAGGCCTACGTCATCCTCCGAGCGGGCGTGGAGCCCAGCCGGGAGACTGCCCTGGTCCTGTTCCGCTTCATCCGCGAGCGCCTCAGTGCCTACAAGCGCATCCGCATCATCGAGTTCAGCGAGCTGCCCAAGACCATCTCCGGGAAGATCCGTCGCGTCGAGCTCCGCAAGCGCGCCGCCGACCAGGGAGCCTCCGCCACCGAGTGGCGTGAGGACCAGTTCCCTGAGCTGAAGTAGTCCCACCCCACCCAGTCCCTTCCTTACCCATTACTCCCAGCCGGAGGTCCCATGCGCTACCTAGACGATCAACGCGACATTCTCTTCAACCTATTTGAGTGGCTGGACCTGGATGCGGTGCTCAAGGGTGCCGCCTACGAGGATGTGGACCGGGAGCAGCTGGGCATGGTGCTGGACGAGGCCCTGAAGGTCGCCAAGGGCAGCGTCGCCGCCTGCAATGAGGTGGGCGACCGCGTGGGCGCCAAGCATGCGAACGGCAAGGTGGAGCTGCCGGAAGGCTTTGCCGGCGCCTTCGATGACCTGGCCTCGGGCGGCTGGATCAGCGCCACCATGAACCCCGAGTTCGGCGGCATGGGTCTGCCGGAAGTCGTGGGCACGGGCATCAGCGAGCACCTCATGGGGGCCAACACGGCCCTGGCCCTCAAGACCATGCTCACCCGTGGCTCGGCCCACCTCATCGAGACCTTTGGCAGCGATGATCTGAAGGCCACCTACGTCGAGAAGATGTACAGCGGCGAGTGGTGCGGCACCATGTGCCTCACCGAGGCCGGCGCCGGCAGCGATCTGGGTGCGCTCACCACCAAGGCCACCAAGCAGGAAGACGGCTCCTACCTCATCACCGGCGAGAAGATCTTCATCACCAGCGGTGACCACGAGCTCACGCCCAACATCATCCACGCCGTGCTGGCCCGCGTCGCCGACGCCCCCTCCGGTCCCAAGGGGCTCAGCCTCTTCGTGGTGCCGAAGTTCCGGGTCCATGCCAACGGCAGCCTCGGCGAGCGCAACGATGTCACCTGTGCGGGCATCGAGCACAAGCTGGGCATCCACGGCTCACCCACCTGCACGCTGGTGTTCGGCATGGAGAACGGCTGCCAGGGCTTCCTCCTGGGTCAGGAGCAGCAGGGTCTGGTCTACATGTTCCAGATGATGAACGCCGCTCGCTATGAGGTCGGTGTTCAGGGTCTGGGCAACGCCTCCGCCGCCCACCAGGCCGCCATCGCCTTCGCCAAGGAGCGCCTGCAGGGCCGCGCCGGCAAGGGCGTCGGTCAGTCGCCCATCATCCAGCACCCGGACGTGCGCCGCATGCTGCTCATGCAGTCCGCCTACGTGCAGGCCATGCGGGCCCTCGTGTCCTACACCGCCTGGTGCATGGACATGGCCCACGTCTCCGCCGGCGACGAGAAGAACCGCTGGCAGGGCCTCGTGGAGCTGTTCACGCCCGTGTGCAAGGCCTGGTGCTCGGACTGGGGCTTCCGCGTGACCGAGTGGGCGCTGCAGACCTACGGCGGCTACGGCTACACCATGGACTACCCCGCCGAGCAGTACCTGCGGGACTGCAAGATCGCCTCCATCTACGAAGGCACCAACGGCATCCAGGCCCTCGACCTGGTGGGCCGCAAGTTCCGCATGCAGGATGGCAAGCCCATGAAGGACCTGCTCCAGCTCGTCGGCGTCACCGTCGCAACCCTGGCCGCCGATCCCATCCTGGGTTCCTCCGCCAGCCAGCTGGGCGCCGCGCTGAAGACTCTGACCGCCGTGCTCCAGGAAGCGCCCACCCGGCCCAACGGGGGCGCCCTGACGGTCCTCAACGCCGTCCCGGTGTTGGACATGCTCGGCCACGTGGTGTCCGGCCACCTGCTGCTGCAGCAGGCCGCCATCGCCCAGGCCAAGGGGCAGGCCCTCCTGCAGGAGCGGGGCGTCGCCGCCGAGGACAAGGCGGCCGTGCAGGCCCTCCTGAAGGACAGCCCCGAGGCCGCCTTCTACAACAACAAGGTGCAGGCCGCGATCCACTTCGCCCACCGTGGACTGCCCCTGGTGGCCGCCCTGGCCGTGGCCATCCAGGCCGGTGAGACCGCACCCCTCGAGGCCGTCTTCTAGAGCACCCCACAGGCCGAAGCCCATGCCTCGCCCCGTAGGGGTTGGGCGTGGGCTTCGGCTTGTCGAACTTTCAAGACTCTCCACTAAGGGCACGAAGAGCTGCCGCGAAGCGACACGAAGGTGCGGTCGCTAGGGCCGCCGCCCCTAGTTCGGCGGGAACTTGGCGAGGATGTCGCGGACGGCCTTGGGGATGACCTCATTGGCGTCCTCGGGGTTCTTCAGGCCCGTGAGGGCACCGGCGGCGACGCCCTGCCACACCATCTGGTTGGACCGGAAGTCCACGACCTCCACCACGATGGTGCCCTCCTTGTGGTGCCGCACCTGGCTGCTGCTCACGCCCACCCGGCCGGAGACCGGCCGGTAGCCCCAGCCCGTGCTGAGACCCACCCGGGTGGTGGTGCGGACCTTCTTGTCCTGCACGATGGGGTAGTAGGTCACCAGGAAGTCAGGGTCGCCCTGGGTCTCCAGCTTAAAGCCCTTGGTCTGCAGTTCTGCCTGCACGGCGGTGCGGACCCGCTTGTCCATGAGGCTGGTGGTGCCGCCCGTGCCCTTCTTGGCGGTGTACCAGTCGAAGGTCTTGTAGCGGGCGTAGGGGGCGGAGGCATCGAAGTCGTAGCGGATGTCGTAGCCCGCACAGCCCCCGAGCAGGGCCAGGGAGAGCAGGGCAGCGGCGAGGCGGTACAGGCGCATGGATCCTCCGGAACACCATTATGGATCCCCGGGAGGGTCGAAGGTTGAAGGTGGCAGATGACTGGTCCGAGGCGCGGTCTGTTCTGGACTGTGACTTGGGAGGGTTTTCTTTGCTTCCAGACTGCTTTCGTTCGATCCTGATGGGGATGGTACTCGATCCCTCCCTCGACCCCGGCGCCTCCAGCCCCCTCTACCTGCAGCTCCAGCGGAAGCTGCGGGTGCTCATCCAGCAGGGCGAGTGGCGACCCGGTGTGCGCCTGCCCGCGGTGCCTGAGTTGGCCGAGCGCTGGGGTGTCCACCGGCTCACCGTGCTGAAGGCCTTGGCGGGCCTCAAGCGCACGGGCTGGATCCAGACGGTGCAGGGCCGCGGCAGCTTCGTGGCACCCCGCCTCCCGGAGGCCCCGGGCCTGCGGGCCAGCAGCGAGTTTCCCTTTGAGGGCTCGCCCCTCCTGGTCCACGACGGCGAGCTGGGCTCCTGGCTGGGCGAGACCCTGGAGCGGGCTCAGGACAGCCACCTCATCAGTTTCTCCGCTGGCTTCATTCCCTCGGACCTGCTGCCGGGCGAGCAGCTGCGACGCCTTACGGCCCAGGTGCTGAAGGACCTGGGTAGCGAGGCCTGGGTCTACTCCGCCCCCGCCGGCCACGTGCCCTACCTGGAGGCCGTAGGCCGCTGGCTGGCCTCGGAAGGAGAGCCCATCGATCCAGGCTGGGGCATCCGGGCGCTGCCCGGTGCTCAGGCCGGCCTGGCGCTGGCCCTGGAGTCCTTCACCGTGCCCGGCGACCGGGTGGTGGTGGAGAGCCCCTGCTATGTGGGCATCCTGGCCCTCATCAAGGCCCTCGGGCGCGAGCCGGTCCCGGTCCCCGTAGACCGCCAGGGCATGGACCCGGATCGCCTGGCCTCGGCCCTGCAGCGCAGCGAAGCCAAGCTGATGTTCACCGTGCCCAGCTTCCACAACCCCACCGGCATGACCCAGTCCAAGGCCCGCCGGGAACGCCTCCTGGCCCTGGCCCGGTCCCACGGCGTGCTCCTGGTGACGGACTCGGCCTACGGCGACCTGCGCTTCTCCGGCAACTCCATGCCCCCCTTCCGGCGTCTGGAAGGGGCCGATCACGTCATCCACCTGGGCAGCTTCAGCAAGTCCCTGGCGGCGGGCCTCCGCCTGGGCTACCTCATCGCCCGGGAGGACATCCTGCGGCGCATGGCGCCCATCCAGGAGGTCCAGACCATCGCCCTGCCGCCGCTCATGCAGGCGGTGGTGGCCCGCTACCTGGACACCGGGGGCTTCCGCCGCCACCTGGCCCGCCTGCGCCGGGCCCTCAAGGAGCGCCGGGATGCCATGGTCGAGGCCCTGGCCGAGTCCTTCCCGCCCGGGACCCAGGTCTCCGAGCCCAAGGGCGGCATGCACCTGTGGGTGGTGATGCCCGAGGAGTACTCGGCGCTCGACCTCCACCGAGACGCCCTGCAGCACGGCCTGGGCTTCGCTCCGGGGCCGCTGTTCTTCGCCGACGGCCGAGGCACCAACTGTCTCCGCCTGAACTTCTCCACCCATGACCCCGCCACCACCCGGGAAGCCATCGCCCGCCTCGGCCATCTGGTCCACAAGGCCTGATCCAGCTGTAATCTGCCAAGAAGGAGTTTCCGTGACCACGTCCATCCAGATCCAGCTCTCTGACCATGCCGCCTCCCCCGCCGAGCGGGCCGCGCGCATGACCAATCCCGGCTTCGGCCGCATCTTCACGGACCACATGGTGGTGGTGCCCTATCACGAGGGCCAGGGCTGGGGCCCCGGTGTGCTGAAGGCCTACGGGCCGCTGGCCATGGACCCCGCCGCCTCTGTGCTGCACTACGGCCAGGCCATCTTCGAGGGCTTCAAGGCCTTCAAGCAGCAGGACGGCAGCGTCGCCTGCTTCCGCCCCGACGCCAATGCCCGGCGCTTCAATGTCTCGGCCCGCCGTCTGGCCATGCCCGACCTCCCGGAGGAGCTCTTCCTGGCGGCCGCTCAGGCCCTCATCACCCAGGACCAGGCCTGGGTCCCGGGCGCCGTGGGCGAGAGCCTCTACATGCGCCCCCTCATGATCGGCACTGAGGCCGCCCTGGGTGTGAAGCCCAGCAACGAGTACCTCTTCATCCTGCTGGCCAGCCCCAGCGGCGCCTACTTCCCGGCGGGCGTGAAGCCCGTGACCGTGTGGATCTCCGAGGACTATGTGCGCGCCGCCCCCGGTGGCACCGGCTTCGCCAAGTGTGCGGGCAACTACGCCGCCAGCCTCGTGGCCCAGCACCAGGCCAAGGGCGAGGGCTGCGATCAGGTGGTGTGGCTGGACGCCATCCACCGCGAGTACATCGAGGAGATGGGGGGTATGAACCTCTTCTTCGTGTACCAGGAGAACGGCGAGACCGTGGTGGTCACGCCGGAGCTGACCGGCAGCCTGCTGCCGGGCATCACCCGGGACAGCCTGCTGACCCTGGCCCGCGAGCAGGGCTTCCGGGCCGAGGAGCGCCGCATCAGTGTCAGCGAGTGGCGCAGCGCCATCGCCGAGGGCCGCATGACCGAGGCCTTCGCCTGCGGCACCGCCGCCGTCATCACGCCCGTGGGCGAGGTCAAGTCCGCCCGCGGTGGCTGGACCATCCACGGTGGCCAGACCGGCCCTGTGGCCGCCAAGCTGCGCCAGATTCTCCTGGACCTCCAGCACGGCCTCGCCCCCGATACGCACGGCTGGATGAAGAAGATCGTCGGCTAGAACCCCAGCTCAAAGGACGGATGCCATGGACCCCTTCGTACAGCCCAGCCCCGATCAGTCCGCCGCCGTGGATGCCGCCCTCAGCACCCGGCGCTCCATCCGTGCCTTCCTGCCGGACGCCGTGCCCCAGGCCGTGGTTGAGGACCTGCTGAAGGTGGCGTCGCGCGCGCCTTCCGGCACCAACACCCAGCCCTGGCAGGTGCACGTGCTCACGGGGGCGGCCCGGCAGCGGCTGTCGGACCGCATCCTGGCCCTCTGCGCCGATCCCGCTGCGCTGGCGGAGCACAAGGACGAGTACGACTACTACCCCAAGGAGTGGGTGTCTCCCTACATCGAGCGCCGTCGGAAAGTCGGCTGGGACCTCTACGGCCTGCTGGGCATCGGCAAGGCTGACCGGGACCGCATGGCCCAGCAGCAC
>CAITBU010000072.1 GCA_903890595.1 uncultured Holophagaceae bacterium
CCCCTCATGCCCGGCAGCGACGGCATCATCGAGACCGTCGAGGAGGCCCTGGTGGTGGCCGAGCAGATCGGCTATCCCGTCATCGTGAAGGCCAGCTCCGGCGGCGGCGGACGCGGCATGCGCATCTGCAACAACCCGGAAGAGCTGCCCGACCTGTACAACAACGCCCGCAGCGAGGCCAAGGGTGCCTTCGGGGATGACAGCGTCTACATGGAGAAGTACCTCCTGGAGCCGCGCCACATCGAAGTCCAGATCATGGGCGACCAGCACGGGAACGTGGTGCACCTGGGTGAGCGGGAGTGCTCCATTCAGCGCCGCCACCAGAAGCTCATCGAAGAGAGCCCCAGCGCCGTCCTGGAACCGGCCCTTCGCCAGCGCATCTGCGACACCGCCGTCATGGCTGCCAAGGCCGTGGGCTACTACAACGCCGGCACCATCGAGTTCCTCCTCGACAAGCGCGGCGACTTCTTCTTCATGGAGATGAACACCCGCGTCCAGGTGGAGCACCCGGTCACGGAGCTGGTCACCGGCATCGACATCGTGAAGGAACAGCTGCGCATCGCCGCTGGCCAGAAGCTGAGCTTCCGCCAGGAGGACGTGGTCCAGAAGGGCCATGCCATCGAGTGCCGCATCAACGCCGAGGATCCCTTCAAGTTCACCCCCAGCCCCGGCCGCATCACCGCCCTGCACTTCCCCGGCGGCCCCGGCATCCGGGTGGACACGGCCATGCACCAGGATGCGGTGATCCCGCCCCACTACGACTCCATGGTGGCCAAGCTCATTGCCTATGGCAGCGACCGCGCCGAGGCCATCGCCCGCATGCGCCGCGCCCTGGACACCCTGGTCATCGAGGGCATCAAGACCACGGCGCCCCTGCACCGCCGCATCATGGACCACCCGGACTTTATTGCGGGGACCTTCTCCACCAAGTGGATGGAGACGTTCATGGAAGAGCTCAAGCGGAACCCCGCCGGGGACCCCCGCTAGCCCTCTGGGTTGGCCACCACACCCCCGCCTCCGCTAGACTGGACCCCGTGCCGCTATAGCTCAGTTGGTAGAGCGCCCGCCTTGTAAGCGGATGGTCGCTGGTTCAATTCCGGCTAGCGGCTCCAGTCCTTGCCCCTCGTCCCTGCAGGTTCGCCTGTCCTGGACCCGGGGCTTGGCCCCATGACGCATCAGGCCTCGCCAGGGGACACCGCCCCCAGGCTATGATCAGGCCATGCTCCTGCCGCTCTACCTGGGCATTCTCCATGCCGTAGAACCCGACCATGTGGCCGTGGTGACCGGGGTGTCGCTGTCGGGCACTCGCCGTGGGGCCTGGAAGGTGGGTGTCGCCTTTGGCCTCTCCCACATGCTGGCGGTGGCGGTGCTGGCCGTGGCGGCGGCCTTCCTGGGCCAGACCTTCCTGGGGGATGCCTTCTTCCTCTGGATGGACCGCCTGGCCTGGACCCTGGTGCTGGCCCTGGGCCTGTGGAACCTGGCAGCCGCCCTGGGCCTGCGCACCCTCGCCACCCATACCCACGCCCACCAGCACGGCCCCCTCTCCCATGACCACCCGCACCAGCACGCCCGGGGGGCCCGACCGGTCCGTCTCCGCCTCACCCCTGGCGCCCGGCCGCCGCAGACTCCCGCCCGCCGCACCAGGGTCTCGCCCATCCTGCCCCTGCCCCGCCACACCCCCAAGCACCATGTCCGTGGCGCCGCCGTCCACGGCCACCACCATGCTGCTGCCTGGCTGGGGGCCTTCTTCGGGCTGGGGGGTGTCCGGGGCTTCACCTCGCTGATGAAGAACGCCGGCATCTCGGGCCAGGTGCAGTTTCTGGAAGCCCTGCTGCTCTTCGGCCTGGGTATCACCGTGATGTTCACCCTGCTGAGCGCGGGAGCCGGTTGGCTGGCCCAGCGCATGGGCAGCCAGGTCCGCTTCCGCCGGGCCCTCTATGCCCTCTCCGGCGCAGGCAACGTGGCGGTGGGCCTCTACCTGCTGCTTAAGTCATGAGCGAGACTACCCGTAGGCCCAGCCTGCTGCGCTCCGCCGCTGTGGTGTCCTTCATGACGCTGCTGAGCAAGGTCACGGGCCTGCTCCAGACCTTCTTTCTCAGCCACGTTCTAGGAGCGGGTCCTGCGGCGGATGCGTATGCCGTCGCCTTTCGCTTGCCCAACCTGCTGCGCCGCTTCACCGCCGAAGGCACGATGACTGCCGCCTTCCTGCCCACCCTGGCCGAGACCGAGGCCGCTGAGGGCGAGACCGCCATGAAAGCTGTGGCCGCGCGCTTCCTGGGTACCCTCCTGGCCATTCTGTTGCTGGGCGTGGTCCTGGTGCTCCTCTTCATGGGGCCCCTGGCTGGCCTGTTGATGGTGGGTCGGCCAGGGGTCCAGGGTGCGCTCACGGCGAAGCTGGGCCGCATCATGTTCCCCTACCTGGCCCTGGTGAGCCTCACCGCGGGCTTCACGGGCCTGTTGAACCTGCGCCACCGCTTTGCCCTGGCGGCCTCCGTTTCTGTGTTCTGGAACCTCGCCTTCATCGCCTTTGGCTGGACCACGCTGCGGGTGCTGGAACGCGGTGGCCCCGTGCCCTTCGAGACCGTCTCCGTGGTGTGCGCCCTGGCCGTGCTGGCGGGGGGCGTGCTGCAGCTGCTGGTGGTCCTCCCCGCGGTGCGCCAGGAGGGCTTCAGCCTCTCCTTTGGCCTCCACCTGCGGGACCCCTGGGTGCGAATGGCCCTGGGGCGCATGGGGCCGGGCCTGCTGGTGGCTGGCATCTACCCGATCAATGCCCTTATCAGCACCATGCTGGCCTCCAAGCTACCGGACGGCGCCCAGATGGTGCTCTACAACAGCGGCATGATGGGCGAGATGGTGCTGGGACTCTTCGCCATGAGCCTGGCCACGGCTGGCCTGCCCACCCTGAGCCGACAGGCCGAGGCCCGGGACTGGCCCGCCCTGAACCGCAGCCTCATCCAGTCCATCTCGGCTTCAGCCCTGCTGGTGCTGCCCGCCTCTGTGGGCCTGGCCGTGCTGGCCCGGCCCATCTGCGCCCTGCTGTTCCGCACCGGTGCCTACACCCCAGCGGCGTCAGACTGGACAGCCATCACTGTGGTCTTCGGCACCGTGGGTCTGGTCTTCGTGGCAAGCCAGCGCCTGGGCAACCAGGCCCTCTATGCTCTCAAAGACTACCGAGGCCCCGCCGCCATGGCTGGGGCTTCCCTGGTGCTGAATGTGGCTCTCAGCCTGGCACTGCTGAAGCCTCTTGGCACCGGCGGCCTGGCCCTGGCCAATGGCCTGGCCAGCTTGGCGGGCCTACTTGGTGTGGTGCTGCGCCTCGGGCCACGCCTGCCGGGCCTCAACCTGCGCCCCCTGCTGGGAGCCATGGCCCGGGCCCTGGCTGCCGCTGGACTCATGGGCCTCCTCGCCTGGCTCGGCGCCCTGGCCCTGCACCTGGACACGCCACACGCCTTCAGCCGCTGGGCCCTGAGCCTGCGCCTGCTGCCCCTGGTGGCTCTGTGCGCACTCAGCTATGGGCTGCTGGCCACCGGGCTCGGCCACCCCGAGGCCCGGGAACTGGCTACCAAGGTACGCACGAAGCTGGAACGGGGGTGAGCTGTGAAGGCCGTGATCCAGCGGGTCCAGCGGGCCACGGTGCGCAGTGGCGAGCTCGAAGCCACCATCGGTCCTGGACTGCTGGTCCTGGTGGGACTGGAGGCTGGCGACACGGAGGAGACCTGCACCTGGGCCGCCGCCAAGATCGCCTCCCTGCGGATTTTCTACGACGCCGACGGCAAGATGAACCTGAGCCTCCAAGATATTGGGGGCGAGATCCTCGCCGTGAGCCAGTTCACCCTGGCAGGCAGCATCGCCAAGGGGCGCCGCCCCTCCTTTGACCGGGCCATGAAGCAGGACGAGGCCCGGGTCCTCTTCCGCCGTTTTCTGGACCTCCTGAAGGACCAACATCCCCGGGTGAAGTCCGGCTTCTTCCAGGAGCACATGGAGGTGGAGCTGCTGAACGACGGGCCGGTGACCTTCATCCTCGAGCGCTGAG
>CAITBU010000073.1 GCA_903890595.1 uncultured Holophagaceae bacterium
CGACGAGCAGGGCGGGGAGAAGGGTACGGGAAACGCGCATGATGAACTCCAGGAATTTCAGTGCACCCAAAGGTGCGAGGTCTTGTTGGGTTGCCTCCGGGAGGACGATTCCTCAAGGGAGGTTGGCGTGAGCCACTACCCCTATCTCAAGTCCCGTGCCAACTCCAAAATATTTTTTAACATCAACCAAATCATCTTTTATTGATTTGGTTGCGCTCGGCCATCTTGTCCGGATTCCAGAATAAAGAATCTATTTCTGGATCCTGGACATTCCAGGGCCTGGCGGGGGCTGGTCGCCGGTTTACAGAAGGCCTTTACGCAGACTCGGCTCTGCTCCCGAAGGAAGCAGAGCCGAGTCTGGGAGTACGGAGAAGGATGATTTAGTTGTAGGCCACGGTCACGGAGAAGCTGCCGCTGTAGAGGCCAGCGGGCTGGTTGGCGGCCACGCTCAGGTTGGCGCCGACACTCAGGCCGGAGGCGCCGGCGCCGTCCAGCAGGTAGGCGCTCGCACCCGTCGTGAAGCTGTCGACGGTCATGCTGTTCGCACCCGAGGTGATCTGGATACTGCCAGGCAGGCCCACGGCGAAGGAGGTGTTCGGCTCACCGGCCACATCGAAGGAGGCGGCGGAGACACCCGCGGCGCTGGCGAGCACCGCGCCACCGGAAGCGGTGCGCACGCCGGCGGGATCGAGCTTGACGGTGCCGGCCGTGGGGGTGGCGATCATTGCGCCGAAGTTCAGGTCCGAAGCCTTCGCGATGGAGATGGGCTGGTAGATCTTAGCGGAAGCGGTGGCGGTGGCGCTGGCAGTCGGGGCGCCCACAACGGCGGGGGTGGCAGCGCCGGCGGCGAACATCGGGGCGCTGGCGACGACGAGCAGGGCGGGGTAGAGAGAGCGGGAAATACGCATGAGAAGCTCCGGAATCGAGTGGCACCAGTCAGGTGCCAAAAAGGGGATGCCCCAGCGGGGTCTTCCTCGCTGGAGAGTTGGGGTTCTGGGAGATGGTTATCAAGGTCTACGCCAGCCTTCGAAGCAGCAGGCATTCGAGGGATGGGCAACTCGGGGTGGGGCTCAGTTGTAGGCCACGGTCACGGCAAAGGTCCCTGAATACTGGCCAGGGGCTTGGTCGGCGCCCACGTACATGGTGGCTCCCACGCTCAGGCGCTGACCGCCGTTGACGCTCAGCAGGTAGGGGGCTCCATCGGCCACGAAGGTGTCGACGGTCATGGCATTGGTGCCGAAAGTCATCTGGGCGCTGGTCGGAAGCAGAACGGTGAAGGTGGTGTTGGCTTCGCCGTTCACCTGGAACGCAGCGGCTGAGACGCCGAAGACACTGGTGTTGGCGAGGACCACGCCACCGACGGCAGTGCGAACCCCCAGGGGGTCCACGGTCACCTTGCCTGCAGTGGGGGTGGCGATCATGGTGCCGAAGTTCAGGTCGGACAGCTTCGTGATGGAGAGGGGCACCTGGATCTTGGCGCGGATGACTGCACTGGCACTGACCGAGACAGGGGTTTGACTGTAAGCGGGCAGCACGAAGAGGAGGACGAGGAGGCTGGTGAGAGGACGCATGTCGTGCTCCTGGTCCTTTCTGCAGCGAAGCAGGGCGAGGCCCTAGGGAAGGTTCGGACCCTCCCGAAGCTCGGCTCTGGTCTGTGGAAGCGGCCAGAGCCGAGTTGGGGTTCGGTCAGAGGAGGCTTAGTTGTAGGCCACCGTCACGGAGAAGCTGCCGCTGTAGAGGCCGGCAGCCTGGTTGGCGCCCACGCTCAGGTTCGCACCCACGCTCAGGGCGTGCGCACCGGTGCCGTCCAGGAGGTAGGCGGCGGCGTCGGTCAC
>CAITBU010000074.1 GCA_903890595.1 uncultured Holophagaceae bacterium
CATCCGGGCTCTCTCCGCCAAGGTGGGCACCCTGACCGAGGTGCGGCCCAAGGTCCTGGTGGTTTCCGCCAGCCCCCTGGTCCGGTCCCAGGTCCAGAACCACTGTGGCAAGGACACCGCCCACTTCCTCGAGGCCCAGGGCGAGTCCCAGGCCCGAGCCCTGATCCTGTCCGAGCGGCCCGATGTGCTGGTCCTCGACACGGAACTGGTGGAGGGCAACGCCCGGGCCCTGGCCGTGGCCATCCACCAGAACGAAGAGCTACGTGACATGCCCATCCTGCTGCTCTACGGCCCTGGCGAGCTGGACCTCTGGTCCCGCCTGAAGGAACCCATGGCGGATGCCCTGGAGAAGCCCCTGATCGCCCAGGAGACCCGCCGCCGGGTGGTCCTCCTGGCCCACCTGGCCCACCTGCAGAAGCTCAGCCACGCGTGAAGGCCTGGACCGGCCTCCGCCTGGGCCTGGCGGGCCTGCTGGCTGTGGTCCTCGCCGGTGCTGACCTGGCGGGGCGGGTCACGGACGGCTCCCGGGGCCTCCCGGGCGTCCGGGTCTATCCCGACCGCCTGCCCCGGGTAGGCACCGTCAGCCCCCCACCCGTGGCCCTCACGGATGCCGAGGGCCGCTTTCACCTGAGTCTGGGGCCGGAGGACACCGTCCTGGCGGTGGAGAAGGAGGGCTGGACCCGAGACCTGGTCCCCGCCACGGAGATGGGCCAGGACCGCGTCCTCCAGCCCCGGCCCAGCCACCGCACGGAGGCCGTCCTGGTGGTGCGTCTGGACCTCCCCGGCGTGCCCGCCCATCTATCCGACGCCGACCTGCGGAGTCTGCTGTTCTCCCGGCAGCCGGGTACCGCCAGCGCCGCCAGCTACCTCTACGAAGTCAGCAAGGGGGGCCTGTCCCTGGTGGAGGGGCGTTTCCTGCACCTCCCCGGCCCGCCGGGGCCGCCCCAGGATGCCCAGGGCCCGGCCCTGGCCCGCTGGGTGCTGGCGCGCCTGCGGGACCTGCCCCTGGGGGACTGCGACCGCCTGGACAACCGCACGGGCGCCCCTCGCCCGGATGGCAAGCCCGACCACCTGTGGATCTTCCTGCCGGGTCCGCCCCAATCCGTCACGGCGGATGAGAAACATTTCAAGCCCGTGAGCCTCCTGGCGCCCCTGCCCTGGGCAACCTCCCGTCGCTGGCCCCTGCTCCTGCTGCCGGAGGAGCTCCCCCTGGGCAACCTGGTGCACGAGGCGTTTCACGCCATGGGTGAGCACCGGGTGGATGACCTCTACCTGGAGGCCGGCAAGGCTCTCACGGCGGGGATCTGGGACCTCATGGACGGCGGCCAGTACCGGGGCTGGGATCGCTCCCACCCCGAAGCCGGGCCCTGGTCCCAGGACACGGGCTACAGCCCCTCGCACCCCACGGCCTGGGTGCGCTCCGACCTCTGGTACCGGGGCTTCTTCCGGGACACCGTGAAGCGACTGGCGGTCAAGGGCCGCACCTGGAAAGGCTGGCTTGCCCCCGTCGCCGCAGCCCCCGGTGCCGACCCCCAGTGGGTCACCCTGCCCGATCCGCGCAAAAAGGGGCGCTTCTTCAGCCTGGAGGTGCGCCGCCCCTGGGGCTTTGAGCGGGGTCGCATCGGCCAGCGCTTCGGCCCCGGCCACGAGGGCCTGGTGGTGGCGCTCGTCGACCCCAGCCTGCTCACCTATGGGGACCCCCGAGGCCCGGTGCGCGTGGTGGACGCCCACCCCGGCACCCCGGAACCCCCCAAGCCCCGCCTACCCCTGGGCCTCTGGCAGCTGGACGACGCCGCCTTCAACGTGGGTCCCGGCGAGCAGGCCAGAGGCCGCAGTGGTCCTTTGGCATGGGAGGTCCTGGAAACCGATGCCGCCGGCCGGATGAAGGTACGGGTGCGGTTGGATAGGTAGAGACACCACGAAAGGTTCGCGCCCCTGCTCGGTATCGGCTGCGCCGACACACGAGATGAAGAGAGCACTGGCTGGCTGACTGGTTCCTGGCTCATGCTTGGCCATGCGATTGGAGGTCCCATGCGCCCTGCCCTGCTTCTCTGCGCCACCCTGACCCTCGCGGCCCAGAGTCCTGCGGAGAAGGCCGTGGGTGCGGTGCTGGAGGACTGGCACCTCGCGGCGGCCCAGGCGGATGAGGTCCGCTACTTTGCGCACCTGGCGGAGGGCGCGGTGTTCCTGGGTACGGATGCCACGGAGCGCTGGCCCAAGGCGGCTTTCCAGGCCTGGGCCCACCCCATCTTCCAGCGCGGGAAGGCCTGGAGCTTCAAGGCCACCCGGCGGTCCGTGAGCATCTCCCAGGACGGTCGCACCGCCTGGTTCGATGAGGACCTGGCCACCCCGAACCTGGGTCCCTCCCGGGGCTCCGGCGTGCTCTCCAGCCAGGGTGGGCGCTGGCGCATCGAGCAGTACAACCTCAGCGTCCCCATCCCCAACGACCTCATGAAGACCGTGAAAGAGCAGATCGAGGCCTCGGCCACCAAGACTCCGACCACTGCGGCCCCGAAATAGCTAAGCCTTGGGCGGGTACTGAGGGAAAAGATCGGGCCACCGGAATGTGGTTACTTGGCCACCGGCGAAGAGTGGGCAAGCAGCCTGTTGATTTATTTCCAAATCTAAGTAATCGAGCGTATGGAAAGACGTCGACCAAGTCGTGACTCTTGGTTAGCGGACATATCCGTCTGCTTCCCAGCAGAACACCCTGCTGGCAGAGCCTGCCGCTGGTTTCTACCCGGTGAGGTGACAGATGCGACACCGCTGCCAACAGAGACCACCGGAACGGTCCCTCGGCGGCCACTCGTACCGGCCTTATCACTCAGAAAATGGCTTCCGCAGCATGCTTGGCTGTGCCGGGATGGCCCTGCTCCTGGGCTGCCCCTCCAACAC
>CAITBU010000075.1 GCA_903890595.1 uncultured Holophagaceae bacterium
AACTCCTCGAAGGTTCCGATGCCGCCGGGGAAGGCGATGAAGGCATCCGCCAGCTCCGCCATGCGGGCCTTGCGGGCGTGCATGGTAGCCACCACTTCCAGCGTGGTGAGGCCCTGGTGCTGGATCTCCAGGTCCTTGAGGCCCCCCACAGAGACGCCGTGGACGGGGCCGCCCTCAGCCAGGGCGCCGTCGGCCAGGCGCTTCATGAGGCCCGTATTGGAGCCGCCATAGACGGTGGCCAAGCCCCGGCGGGCGAGGGCTCGCCCCAGGGCTTCCGCCGCAGTGCCAAAGGCGGGGTTGTGGCCGGGCGTGGAGCCCAGGAAGACGCAGACCGAGCGCACGGTGACTCCTACTTGGCGTACTGTTGGATGACCCGCTCGATGGCGGCGCGGCAGGCGGCGCAGAAGCCGACGTCGTCCCGGGTGAACATCAGGCAGTCCTCCTGGCTGCGGAAGTAGCCCAGGGCTTCGTAGTTGGCCCCCTCGAAGGCGCCCACCTTGCCGCTGTGGGCATCGGTACCCAGGAGCCGGGTCTCGAAGACTTTCTCCCGGGCGAAGAGGTCGTCCATGTCCGACTCAGGCTGTTGGGCGGCCCGGATGGCCCGGCGCTCCTTCTGGGAGGCCCGGCTGTAGGCCTCGAACTCGGCCTTCTTCCAGGGGGTGGGCAGGGGGATGCCGGGGCTCAGCAGGGCCCGCCACTTGGGGTCCTTGGGCTGGGCCGTGACATTGGGCTCCCAGGGCTCCGGGCGATTCGGGCTGTTGGTGATGGCCACATCGGAGGTGTAGTACTCATCCGCCAGGCCCGCGAAGTGGTGGCCGAACTCGTGGACGAAGAGGTAGCCCAGGGTGCTGTTGCCGGCAGAGGCTGTGCTGTAGAGGTTGTGGATGCCGCCGCCGCCGTAGGTGTCGGCATTCACCAGGATCTCCACGAACTCGTAGGGGGCCTGGGCGGCGATCTCCCGGAGGGCACGGTTTTCGAAGGTGAGCACATAGCGCTCGCTGCCGAAGGCGTCGTAGGTGGTGCCCAGGGGCGTGCGCTTGTGGATCCCCGTGGAGGGCCGGGAGATGCCGCTCTCCCGGGAGGGGGGACAGAGGGCCCAGACGTTGAAGTCCTGGCGGTGCTCCTTGAAGGGAGTCTGCTCGAAGAGGAGGTCCATGACCTTCCGGGCCTGGGTCTCGAACTTCCCCCGCTCAGCCAGGGTGTAGCCATCTCCCAGGATGAGGAAGTCCACCTTGTCTGCCGAGTCACCGGCCTTCTGCAGCGAAATGAGCGCTCCGGCTTCCGGGCCCGGGGCCTGCTCGATCTGGGGATCCTTGGGATTCACCTCGAAGGTCCAGAGGGCCTGGAAGGCATTCTTCGCGTCCCGCTTCTTCACGGTGATCCGCACAGGAGCATCGGGCTGGGGAAAGCGGAGGGACTCGGAGAAGGTGCGGCTCAGGGTCTTGGCCTCGTCCGTGGTCTCCCACTCGCCGTAGATGCTGGCGTAGCCCCGGGAATACAGCAAGCGGCCCGTGGCCTTGTCCGCCACCTCGAAGCAGTACTTGCCGAGGTTGGTGCGGTCGATGGCCTTGGCGGGATCACCGGGCCAGGGCAGGGGCTCCAGCACCACCCGCTCCACGCCGAAGCGCTCCGAGGCGGCGTCCCCGGTGTGGCCGCAGTCCACCCGCAGGGTCCGGGGCGGGGCGGCCAGGGCGGCGGCGGTGGCAAGGGCGAGCAGGGTGCGGAGCATGGGCTACCTCGGCTTCCACGATAGACTCTTTGAGGGAGTCCCAATGCTTACGTCGAAACAGCGCCAGTACCTGAAGGCCCAGGCCCACCGCCTGAAGCCCGTGATGCACATCGGCAAGGGCGGGGTGACCCCGGCCCAGGCCGCTGAGCTGGACATCATGGTGGAGAGCCTCGAGCTGGTGAAGGTGAAGATCAACGGCAACAGCCTGGAGGACGGGACCACCGCCCCGGCCGCCCTGTGCGCCGCCGTGACTGGCCTGCAGCACGTGTGGACCATTGGGCACACCCTGCTGTTCTTCCGGGCCAGCCGGAACAAGCCCAGCCGCTACACCCTGCCTGGCTAGGCCCGCCTCCATCCTTTTCTAACGTCAGGCCCGCTTCCATCCGAAAAAAACGGCATGGAGGCTTGATGCCCTACCTGTCCTGGATGGAGGGAACCCAGCTGCTTCGGCATGCCCTCCAGGAGGCCTGCCAGATCGGTCGGGATCCCATCGCCTGCCCCGTTGCCCGCCCCAGCTTGGCGGCCCTGTCGCGGGTCCACGCCACCATCGACCGGGTGGGGGGCATCTGGTGGGTGCGGGACCTGGGGTCGGCCAATGGCACCACCCTGAATGGCCTGCCCCTCAGCCACCCCCAGGGCAATGCCCTCCAGGACGGGGACGACTTGGCCCTTGGCGGGTGGCATCTGACGTTCACGGAAGGATTCCCGGGGCTGGATGGGATCAACTTTGTGGAGCGGGTGGGCGACCTGTTCCAGGAGGTTCGCCCGGAGCCTGGACAGGCCCTGGTGCTCATTCGGGGCATCGAGCTGTTGCATCGGTCCACCGAGAAGCTGCTGCGCCAGGCCGACGCCGATGTCCTGGTGAAGGGCCTGCTGGATGAGGCACTGCGTCTGCTGGGGGGAGATCGAGGGTTCCTGGTCATGCGCCAAGGGGCCGGGTGGAGAACGGCCCACCGGGTGGGTGACCTGCAGGAGGGGGTGGGCCTCTCCCGGTCGGTGCTGGACTATGTGGCCCGCGAAGGCACGGCGGTGCTGTCCAACAGCCCGCTCCTGGATCCCCGCTTCGGGGGGATGAGCCTGCTGGAGCTACACCGGGGTTCCCTGCTCTGCGCTCCCATGGTGGATGAGGGGGAGATCAACGGCATCGTCTACCTGGATCGCAGCTCCGAGGACCGCCCCTTCAGCCGCTTCGACCTGGCCATCTTCCAGGCCTTCGTGAAGCAGGGCGCCATGGCCCTGCGGCAGGCTCTTCTCAACCGTTGCGCCCTGGGCCAGGCAGAGCAGCAGGGGGAGCTCCTGCGGCTGCGCACGGTGCGGCACAAGGAAGCGGATCGACACGGCGAGCTGCTGGCGGCCATGGCGGGCCCCCTGCGGCGCATCCAGGGCTGGGCCGAGGAGGTTCCGGCAGCGACCGGCGCCGCTCTGCGGGGGCAGGTGGACCTGCTGAAGCTGCTGCTGGAGCGGGGCGGGCGCGCCGATGCCGGCGAGGACGCCCCTTTCATCGGCCATCCCCTGGCCATGGCCACCCTGCAGGAGGAGCTGGCGGGGCGCTGGGAGTCCCTCCTGGCCCTGCGCCGGTCCACCCTCCGAGCGGATGAGGCCCCGGCGGGCTCCATCTGGGCCTCCGGCGGACCTTTGGTGGCGGCCCTCGCAGGGCTGGTGGAGCCCCTCCTGATGGAGCTGGCGCCGGACTCCCAGGTCGCACTCCGCTGGGACCAGGAGCGCAGCTTCCGCGTGCTGCGCCTCTCCTTGCCGCCCGGGGTCCATGCCCCCCTGCCGGATCCCTGGACTGTGCGCATCCTGAGCGAGGCTGGCGTGCGCTGGCGCTGGGCCGAACAGATCTTGGACCTG
>CAITBU010000076.1 GCA_903890595.1 uncultured Holophagaceae bacterium
CAGAAGGTCGAGGTGGCCACCTGGCACCTGCACTGCGCCGAGGCCCTGGGCAGCGGCTACACGCAGACCATCCAGGCCGCCGTCACCCGGTGGTTCCCCGCCGAGGCAGCCCCAACGCGATGAAGCCGGTGGCCTGGGCCACCGGCTTCATCGCCAGCCTCGGTTGGGCTAGTCGTCGATGAGCTTGCTGCGCAGCTCCTTGCCGAGCTTGAAGTAGACCACCCGCTTGGGCGGCACCTGGATGCTCACGCCACTGCGGGGGTTGCGCCCCTGGCGGGCGCGGCGGTCGCGGAGACGGAAGCTGCCGAAGCCACGCAGCTCGACGCCTTCACCGGTCCGCAGGGACTCGATGATGCTCTCGAGGAAGGTGTTCACGAGCAGGTCCGCATCCTTCTTCCCGAGCTCCAGCTGCTCCATCAAGTGACGGGACAGATCGGCCTTGGTGAGGGTCTCCATCGATTCCATGGGAACTCCATTGAGGGTTTGGGGGCTTGAGGAGCAGGAGGGCAGTCCTCAATAAATCCGCATCTGAGGGTCCCGGTCAAGGGGGATATCTCCATCATTCCGAAAAAAAGGGGGGCAAGGCCCCCTTTTTTGCCGAGATCAACCCCTAGGGGTTCAATCCATGAGCCATTCGAGGAGGAAGCGGGGGCCTTCCCCACTGCCGCCATGGGTCCGGTAGTCCCGTTCCTTCCCGGACCAGGAACCGGAAAGATCCACGTGGGCCCAGGAGCCCTGACCAGCAAATTCACGAAGGAAGAGGCCCGCCGTGATGGTCCCGCCCCAGCGAATGCCGGTGATGTTCTTCAGGTCCGCCAGGGGACTCTTGAGCTGCTCGGCGTACTCCTCCACCAGGGGCAGCTGCCAGAGGTACTCACCCACGGCGTTGCCTGAGTCCAGCAGGCGGTCCACCAGCTTCTGGTCGGTGCCCATGACGGCGGAGACCCCGTCGCCCATGGCAACGAGGGCAGCTCCCGTGAGGGTGGCCAGGTCCACCACGTGGTCAGCTCCCAGCTCGGCGGCGTAGTCCAGCAGATCCGCCAGCACCAGGCGACCTTCCGCATCGGTGTTCAGGACCTCCACAGTCTTCCCGCTGCGGGTGCGCAGCACATCTCCGGGCTTGTAGCTGGAGCCCGAGGGCATGTTCTCCACCAGACCCAGCAGGCCCGTGACCTGCACCGGCAGCTCCAGGGCGGCACAGGCGGCCAGGGTGGCCAGCACGATGGCAGCGCCAGTCATGTCGTCCTTCATGGTCTCCATGCCGGAGGCATCCTTCAGAGAGAGGCCCCCGCTGTCAAAGCAGACGCCCTTGCCCACCAGCACGACATGCTTCCGGGGCTTCTCCTTGGGCTTGTAGTCCAAGCGCACCACCCGCGGCGGCCGCATACTGCCCTGCCCCACGGCCAGCACGGCCCGGAAGCCGCCCTTCTCCAGGGCGGGCACGTCCAGCACCTCGCAGTGGAGCTTGTGCTGCTTGGCCAGCTTCACGGCTGCATCAGCGAAGACCTCGGGATAGAGGTCCCCGGCGGGGGTGTTGGTGAGATCGCGCACTCGGTGGCAGGCAGCCACCCCGGCTTCGACCACCGGCAGCTTGCGGCGGGCCTTCCGGGTGTCATCCCCATTGGTAAAGATCTCGATGGAGCTGAACTGACGGGGCTCAGGCTTGGAACCCTTGAAGGCCACCAAGTCATAGTTCGCCAGCAGGACACCTTCGGCCACCGCCACCTGCACGGCGTCATGGTCGAGGGTCGAGGTGGAAGGCGAGAGCACACCGATCTTTTTCCACTTCTTCTTGAGGCAGAAGCGACCAGCAGTCCCGACCGCCTTGCGGATCTTGTTGAGGGTGACCTTCTCTTCGTCGCCCATTCCCACCAGAACCATCCAGCGGCTTTCCTTGACTCCATTGGGGTGGTGCAGAGGTACAACTTCAAGATAGTCGGCCTTGAAGTCTTCCTCGTCCATGACCTGACGCGCGACCTTGCTGATGGCGAGTGGCAGACGGTGGCGTTCGCGGCCAGAGAATACGGGAACGATCAATGCGTCACCGGAAAAGTCTTTTCCTGTCTGGGAAGTGATATCCACTGTGGTCATGTGGCTTCCTCCTTGTTAAAAAAGCCTAGGTTGGACGCCTAAAAAAGGAAAGACTATTTTTCGATCGTTAGCGATCGCAAGACTATAATTGGTTAGGGCCAATTATTTCGTAGTTATCAGCCATACCATGAGATTTAGCCGTCCTTGTTTGTTGTTTACAACAAACAAAGCAATGGCCCGGCCCAGGGACCAGCAAGGCCCTACCGATCAGGCGGCGCTGGCCCGGCGCAGGAGCTCCTCGAACCGCTCGAAGAGGTGGGCCCGGGGGCCCTTGGGCAGCGCCTTGAGGGTCATGCCCGCCTGCTCCGGCGTCCGGCCACCCTTGGTCTGGTTGCAGGGCAGGCAGCAGCCCACCAGGTTCTGCCAGGTGGTGCTGCCACCCTGGCAGAGGGGCACCACATGGTCCACGGTGGTGGCTTTGCGCTGGCAGCCAACGTACTGGCAGGTGTAGTGGTCTCGGCGCAGGACCCGGCGCTCCAGGCGTCCCAGGAGGAGCTTGGAGTCACTGCAGGCCTGGGCCTGGGGGAAGATGATCAGCTCCAGCCCGGACTCGAAGTTGCGGTGGCGCTCGAAGGTCGCCGGGTTCAGCACGTGGGCGCGGCCCGACACCACGGCACAGAGGGCCCGGCGGCGGCTGACCTCCTGCATGGGGACATAGTTCCGGTCCACGGCGATGACATCGCCCAGTCCGTGACGGTCCCTCCCCTTCAGCATGCGGCCCCCTGGGCTTGGCCGAATCCTAAAACATCGGGGCAAGAATGCCAGGAAATTATTCGCTTGGAGGCTCGTCCGTGGCGAGGGTGGGGAGCTCCTCGGGGGCCGGCAGGGCCTCCACATCCTTGAGCTTGCGGGTCATGACATTGGAGCGGGTGGTGACCTCGCCGACCTTGTTGGCCGCCTCCTGGAGCTTCTTCTCCACGGCCTTGAGGCTGTCGGTGAACTTGCCGAACTCGGTCTTGACCTCGCCCAGCACCTTCCACACATCGGCGCTCTGGCGGGTAATGGCCAAGGTCTTGAAGCCCACCTGGAGGGCGTTCAGCAGGGCCGACAGGGTGGTGGGGCCCACCACGGTGACCCGCAGGTCCCGCTGGAGGCGCTCGAACAGACCCTTGCAGCGGAGCACCTCGGCGTAGAGCCCCTCCGAGGGCAGGAACAGGAGGGCGAAGTCCGTGGTCTCGGGGGGATTGATGTACTTCTCGCTGAGGGTCTTGGCCTCTGCGGCCACCCGTGCCTCCAGCGCCTTGGTGGCCGCCAGGACACCCACGGGATCGGCCTGATCCATGGCTTCCATGAGGCGCTGGTAGTCCTCCAGGGGGAACTTGGCGTCGATGGGCAGCCACACCGTCTGGCCCTCCACCGGCCCCGGCATGCGCACGGCGAAGTCCACCGCCTCACGGCTCCCGGGCTTCACGTGGACCTGGGCCTCGTACTGGCCCGGCGCCAGGAACTGGCTCAGCAGGCCGGACAGCTGGGCCTCGCCCAGCATGCCCAGGGTCTTGAAGTTGCCCATCACCTTCTTGAGGCCGCCCACATCCTGGGCCAGGGTCTGCATCTCGCCCAGGCCCTTGTGGACCGCTTCCAAGCGGTCGCTCACCTGCTTGAAGCTCTCGCCCAGGCGCTTCTCCAGGGTGTCGTGGAGCTTCTCGTCCACGGTCTGCCGCATCTGTTCCAGCTTCTCGTCGTTACCCTTCTGGAGGGCCTCCAGCTGCTTGCGCACCGATTCCTGGACCTCCGTCAGGCTCTTGCGCTGCTCCTCCCGGCCCTGGGTGAGGCTCAGCTGCAGGTCCGCGGTGAGGCTGCGGAAGCCATCGCCCAGGCCCACGGCCAGGCCCTTGAGCTGCTCGGCCTTGGCGGTGGCCACGGCCCGATCCAGGTCGGCCAGCTTGTCCCGCAGGGGGCCCAGCTGAACGTTCAGGTCCGCCTGGCTGTCCCGGCGGGCCCGGGCGACTTCCTCGCTGAGGGTGCGGGCCAGGTCGTCCACGCCCGCATCCCGGTGGGGGCGCAGGGCGGCCCAGGCAGCCAGAGCGGCAGCAAGGAGGGTCAGGAGGGTGAGGGCGAGCTGAAGGTTCATGGCTTCATCATGGGGCTTGGCCTTCGCCAGGCAATGTCCACTCTGCCCGGCGGCCATCGGCGCAGGGGGTCAGGGTGAGGCGGCCCACCCAGGGCGTGGGCCAGGGCCCCCGGGCGCCGGCCCATTCCACCACCAGGCGGTCCTGCGGGCCCAGAGATTCCTCCAGACCCAGGGTCCAGGCCCCGTCCGGTCCCGGCCGGTAGAGGTCCAGGTGGAAGAGGTGGCCCGATGGGGTCTCATAGCGGTGCAGGACCGCATAGGTCGGTGAAGCCACTGCGTCGGGGTCCCCGCCCAGGCCCCGGAGAAAGCCCCGAGTCCAGGTGGTCTTGCCGGCGCCCAGCTCGCCCTGGAGGAGCCAGGTCCCGCCAGCGGGGGTGAGGCGGGCCAGGGCCTCGCCCAGGTCCTCCGTCGCCGCCTCATCGGCCAGGAGACGCTCAGCCACGCAGCAACCCAGGCAGCACATCGGCCAGGTCCCGGGGCAGGAGGCCCGGCCCCGGCAAGGCATCCGCAGCGGCCCCGTGGAACCAGGCAGCGGTGGCCACAGCCTCCCGCATGGGCAGGCCCTGAGCGCGGAAACCCGCCACCATGCCCGCCAGCAGGTCGCCGCTGCCCCCGGTGGCCAGCCCCGGGTGGCCCGTGGGGTTCACCCAGAGGTCCTGGCGATCGCCCCCACCGATGAGACTCTGGGCCCCCTTCAGCAGCAGCACACCAGGCTGGCCCGCCGCCACCTGCCGGGCCTGGGCCAGACGGTCATCCAGGAGCATGGGTCGGTCCAGGCCAAACAGCCGGGAGAACTCGCC
>CAITBU010000077.1 GCA_903890595.1 uncultured Holophagaceae bacterium
GATGCCGAGGCCATCCGCAAGATCCGCGAAGCCCGGGAGAAAGCCAACGCCCAGCCCATGGAGAACCGCCCCTGGGGCCGGCCGGTGCAGACCGAACCACCCAAGCCGGTGGACCTGAACGGGAACGATCCTAACGGGTGAGCTGGAAGTCCTTGTGCCCGGTCTGCCAGAGCAGGAAGGCGTACTGTCCGGCGAAGTTCCGGAAGGTGACTGTCTTGTCCTCGGTGAAGTGGCCGTTGTCGTAGTTCACCTTCATGAGTACGGGCCGCTGCGAGGTGGTGGCGTTCTGGAGCGCCGCAATAAACTTCCCGGGCTGCCAGGGGGCCACGCGGGGGTCATTCCACCCGCCGACTCCCAGAACTGCTGGATAGCTGACCCCCTGACGGACATGCTGGACACCATCCATCTCGTAGAGGGCCCGGCACTCGACGGGATCCTGCACGGACCCGTACTCCTTGGCATTGGCGGGGCCATCGGTGCCGAACTCGGAGCGCATGGCGTTGGCGTCCCCCACATTGCAGACTACGGCCGCAAAGAGATCCGGTCGCGCGGTGATGGCCCGGCTGATAAGAATGCCACCCGCACTTGTGCCCATTCCACCAAGCCGCTGGGCCGAGGTGTAGCCCTTCCTGATGAGGTACCCCGCGCAGGCGTTGAAGTCCTTCCAGGTGTTCGGCTTCGTGGCCTTGAAGCCGGCCTTGTGCCAGGCTTCGCCCTTCTCGCCGCCGCCCCGCACGTGGGCGAAGGCCAGGACCACACCCCGGTTGGCCACGGAGTGGAGGGTGCGGAAGCTGGGGGTGATGCTCATGCCATAGCAGCCGTAGCCCTCCAGGATGCAGCTGGAGGAACCATCCAGCGGAAGGTTTCGGGGGTGAACGATGGACAGCGGGATCATGGTTCCGTCTTCTCCTGGCACCTCTACTTCCTCGGCCACCAGGCCATCGAAGGCGGGATAGGGGATGGCCGTGTTGAAGGTGCTCTTGGCCACGGTCTGCCGGGCCGCATCCAGCTCGAAGAGGGTGGTCGGAGCGGTCCAGGAGGAGACTGCCACCAGGCACCGGTTCGAGGTCGGGTCGGGGCAGGTGAGGCCCACGCTGCCTGTCATGGGTAGCCGGACCTCGGTGAGCCTTCCGGTCTTGAGGGCGTACCGGGTGACCCGGCCCACAATGCCATTCGAGGAGACCACGAGGAGGTAGTCCTTGCAGGTGGTGATGGACTGGATGACGTCCTGGCCCTCTGGAATGACCGTCTTGGCCCTGCTCCAGTCCGGGTGCTCGAGGCTTGTCTGGATGACCTTGAACTTTGGGGCGCCGGAGTGGGAGATGGCGAAGACCTGGTCTCCATGCAGGGCGGTTTCTACCAGATTGTCTGTGCGCTGGCAGAGCACCCTCCAGGCGGGGCCCCCGGCCTTCATCGACGAGGCCGATGCCACGAACAGCCGTTGCTCGCTCTGGGCGGTGAAGGCGCCCCCCAGCACGTAGCCAGGTGCTGAGGGATCGACCCAGGTGGTCGGCAGCTCCTCGGGGGTGAGGCCCAGTCCTGGGAAACCCTCCTTGCTGAGGACATTCAAATCCTGGGCAGGCGGCGTTCCAAGCACGTGCCGCTTGGAGCTTCGATCGAGGTGGAAGGAAACGCTCTGCGGGTCGCCATGACTCCCGAAGTCATAGCAAAAGGACCTGCTGTCGGGAGCCCAGCTGGAGGGCCCGTAGCTGGCCTCGATGAGGTCCGGAAGCAGTTTGGCGGTGGCCACCTCCAGCACCCGGACATCCCCCACCTCGGCCCCTGCGGCGGAGATCCCCAGGGCCACAAACTTGCCGTCGAAGGACGGCAGGATGGTCTGCAGGGTTGAGGTCACGCCCGGCTTATAGGTGGAAGGGTCGAAGAGCAGCTCCTCCTTGCCCTGCCAGCCCTTGCGGAAGAACAACTTTCCGACATCTTCCCCCGCCAGGGTCTTGCGGTAGAACACCCGCCCATTCCGGCAGCTGATGTCCCGGTAGGCCGCCGGCTTGAGCCGGTCCAGGGCCATCCATTCCTGCACCAGGGCCTCCCGACCGGGGAGCTTGGCGAGCACGTCATCGGTCAGGGTCGCCTGGGCCTTGAACCAGGCGGTGGCATCCGCACCCTTCAGTTCCTCAAGCCAGCGGTAAGGGTCCCGGTAGGTGGTCCCGAAGTAGGTGTCGGCAGCTTCCACCTGCTTGGATGGCGGATAGGTCCACTGAGCTAGCGCCGGGAGGGTGATCAGGAGTGCGTGAGCGATCAATGGGAAGAGCTTCATGGGAGGGACCTCCGCTGGCTTGCCTGCTTGGTACGGGGTGGGACTCGATCCTAGGGGAGTCGCAGGAGTCTAGGAAGTCGAACCTCCAGCTACCTGGAAAATTCCTCCGCTGCCCTCACCGTGAATCGCCTTCTGGGGCCTAGCAGAATCTTGCTGGCGGGTGGTGGGAGAACGGGCCCTGGCCGGGGCGAAAATGACCCAGTTTGGCCGCTGCTCCTGGGTCCGATTGACCCCACTTGAGCCAGAGCCGAATTTCTAATCAGCAGAATATTGAAAGTTGCAATAAGGCCCCAGGCAGGTACGCACCTTGCCCTCCAATACGCGTGACACGGGAACGCCGAAACCCGGACCGAGTAGGCGCGTCTTTGGAGGAATAACCATGATCGATGACATTATCGAACTAAGGAACCTGCCCCTGGAAGAGCTGATCTCAGCTCCTCTGAACGCCGTGATCAAGGCCCAGGCCCAGGCTGCCATGACCACCGTCCAGTTCATTGAGCAGGTCGGCTTCATCCGCAATTCGGACGACACCTCATTCTTCGATTCGCCCGACAACAGCACTGCCAACGACTACGATGTTCGGTTGGCCAAGCTTCAGATCAACGTGGACAAGGACGGGAAAAACACGGTCACCAACGTCGACCTCCCCTTCATCACCCTGTTCAATGTTCCCAGCTTCGAGATTGCGACCTTCGACTGGTCCTTCAATGTGAAGCTGAAGAGCATGCAGTCCTTGTCGGCCAAGTTCACAACCTCCAACACCACCGCTGTTACGACCGATGCTTCCTCGTCGCTGAACCTCTTCTCCCTCATCAAGATCGGGGGAAGCATGAAGGTGGAGTCCACGACCAAGACGGACTTCGAGTCCCGGTTCAAGACCGGTCGGGAGCAGGAGTACAACTTGAACATCAACATCAAGGGCAACTCTGCCCCGCTGCCCAAGGGCATCGAGACCCTCCTGAGCATTGCCGAGAATGCGACCAAGACCGTGACGACGACGCCAGGCCCCTGAGGCGTGGGCCCTGCCTGATCACACCCACTGAGTCCGCCGGTGTCGGGGGGCATCGGCGGACCTGCCTGAGCCAGCAAGGAGGCCTGCACCCATGGAAGCACTGCCCCTGAGAGAGATCCTCGCCAGCCTCCTCAAGGAGTTCGAGGCGGCCGGTGTGGCGGCCGACGTGAGCCGCGAGCACTGGCGCCAGGTCTATGAGAGCAACGCCCTGCTCAAGGAGTTTGCCCCCAGCCGCCTGCGGATCACGGAGGCCACCATCTCCCTGCCCCTGGCCCTGAGTGAGATCACCGCACCCAAGAATCACACGCCCATGCTCACCAGCCAGCAGCTGCTCCGCCTGCTGCCGACCACCCTGCCCATGGACCTGCGGGAGCGCCTGGCCCTTGAGGCTGCCCAGTACATCCAGAAGACGAAGCGCATGACCTTCGCCAACAAGAATCTGGCCAGCACGGTGGTGGGCTTCCTGGCGGAGCAGGTCCGCCTGCAGAAGGTCCAGAACTTCGATCAAAAAGCGGAGTGGCCCGCCCTCCAGCAGAGGGTCGAACAGCTTCGGGCGGACTTCACCAACCGGAGCAGCCAGAACCCCGAGCGGGAGGCCTTCTTCTCCTACCAGACCGAGGAGCTCCTCAAGATGGGGTCCGACAAGATCACCCGCTTTGACCTGAAGATCGCCATCGACTAAGGGAGATTGGCCCCCACAGGGGTAGTTCGCTCACTCCAAAACAAAGGGGCGCCATTTGGCGCCCCTTCGTTTTGGAGGTGTGGAAAGCCTACTTCTTCTTCCAGGGCCGCGGTGGCCGGTCATCGGCGAACTTGGCGGCGGGCTTGGTGGGCTTCTTCCAGGGACGGGGGGTCTCGCTGGCGGCGGGCTTGGCGGCGCTGCGGTCCTCCCACACTTTGCGCACCGGCCGATCGGCACCCTCGGGCCGGGGCTTGGCGTAGGGCCGGGGCTTGTCGTCGAAGTCGCTGCGGGGGCGGAAGGTGCCATCGGGGCGGGTCTTCGAGGCGGTGCCGGGGCCGTCAGGGCGAGTGGCACTGCGCTCGGCGTAGGTGCGCTGGGGGCGGGACCCGCCCTCCTTGCGCTCCCGGGGGTTGTCGTAGCGGGGCTTGGTAGTCTTGTTGGCGTCAGCCGCCGGGACATCGAAGCCCCCGGACTGCTCCGCCAGGATCAGGCCCAGGAGGCCGGCCACCAGGCGCTCGGGGTCGGTGCCCTGGAGCATCTGCCGGGCCTGGGCCAGGGTGGCGGCGCTGGCC
>CAITBU010000078.1 GCA_903890595.1 uncultured Holophagaceae bacterium
GCCAGCAGGGGCACGGCAGCCACGAGGGAGAGGCGAAGGCAGAGAGCGGACAGACACATAGGGGCTCCAGAGGTCGCCCGCAGCTCGCCCTACCCGAAAGGGACAGGTCGCGGCACGGGCTGTTAAAAATTTAAGGGACCCGGGGGTCCCTTTGGCTGCGTCAAGATGTCGCAGGGGCACCAACCCCCGCCTGCCTGGGGCTCAGTGGCCCCGCGTGGCGCTGGCCGGAGCGCCCAGGTCGCCCTCCTGGTGGAGGAGCCATGTCTCAAGGAAGCTCCGAATGCCCGTCACCACGTTCCGGCCCCGGGCGTACTCCGCCATGAGGGCCCTGAGTCGACCGGCGATCCGGTGGTGCTCCCGGCGGTGCCGTAGCCGACCCCTGACCTGTGCCAGCTCGAGGGCCTCCTCCTCAGCCCTGAACTGCTGGACCAGGGCTGGGGTGAAGGTTGAGAAGAAGTGGGCCTGGCGCTGCAGCTCGAGCCCCCCTTCCAGCTCGAGCAGCCAGTGGATAGCCACAACCCGGAGTCCCGCACCGCCGCCGGAGAGGTCCAGGAATCCTGGTGAGATGTGGGTTCGGAGCTCGGCGGTCAGCATGGGTTCTCCGGGGCACTGGAGCTGGGTCATCTCCAGAGCATAGGACCCGGCCAGGGCAAGGGAATGCGTCATGTTGTCGCACCCTGTTGCAACAACCAATTCGGCCCGCCGCTACGGCCTAGGGGCCCCGGACCGCTGCCAGAGCCAGACCAGGCCCGCCACCAGCAGCAGCCAGCCCACGGGGGTGCGGGCGGCGATGCGCAGGTCCTGCCAGGAAGGGGTGGCCGCGAAGACGAGGTTGGCCAGCAGGAACACCATGCCCACCTCGGGCCAGCCCAGGCGAGGGTGGCCCGCCAGCCGCCAGAGGAACAGCACCCAGGCCAGGGGCAGCAGCAGCAGTGGCGCCAGGCCGATAAAGAGACGGTTGTACCAGCGCAGGTTGGCGAAGCCCACGGAGCCCAGCACGAAGCCCCGACCCTCCCGCCGAGGCCAGACGGTGAAGTGCACGGGCTGACCGCCCAGGAGGATGCCCACCAGCCAGTGGCAGAGTTCGTGGCAGAGGGTCCCCGGGAAGGCCAGCAGGGAGACCAGCCAGAAGGAGCGGCGGGCCTTGTTCAGCACCCACAGCACGGCGGCGGTGGCCACCAGGTAGGCGAGCGCCACCTGGTTCAGCTCCCCGCTCCACCTCCAGGCCATGGCGACCTCCCGCCTCCATTGAACCATCCGCCCTCAGGCAGCGGGCACTGGCACCAGCTCCACGGAGAGGCCCAGGCGCTGGCTGCCGGTGGGATCGATCTGCACCGGGATGGGCTTGACGAGCCTCAGCTGACGCTTGGCCAGCCAAGTGGCGGGCACCACCAGCTGGTAGGAACCGGGTGGCACATCAGCGAAGTCGAAGTAGCCATCGAAGGACGACACCTGCCGCTGGATCACGCGACCCTGGGCATCCACCAGCTCCAGGGTGACACCGGCCATGGGCCTGGGGCCACCCGGTCCCTGCAGGCGGAGGGTGCCGGCCGCCTCACCGAAGGCCACCACGGGGAAGACACCCTGGATGGGCAGCCCGGGCCGGGGCACAAAGCGAAAGCCCTTGCGCACGGGCTGCAGGGAGGGGTCCTCCAGGTCGTTGATGTTCAGGCCCAGATCCACGGGGCGGTTCACGGGCAGGTGCATGATGAGGGCATGGCCGGTGGCGTCGGTCTTGGTGTCCTGGGGCACGCCATCCACCAGGAAGCTGACGCCCTCCACGGGCTTCTCATCGCCGTCCATGACGCCGTTGCCGTTCGTGTCGATAAAGACCAGCACCGCCGCGCTGCCCGAGGCCGCCACGGGCCGGGAATCCTCGTGCCACTTCTTGGTGGAGGGATCCTGACCGAAGCTGGTCCGCACCTGAAGACCCACGGTCCAGCCGCCCTGCCGGACCCAACCGATGCTGGCACCGAGGTCCAGGCCGCGCAGGGTGCTGCGCAGGCCTGCATTCACGCGGAGCTGATGGTTGGCCAGGGACTGGCTGAGGGCCAGCTGCATCTGGTGGTTGCCGGTCCACAGGGAGTCAAGGGAGACGGCCAGGGTGTCCAGGGTCGCCTTGGGGCTGAGGGTGTACCCCGCCTGACCCTGCACCATCCACCCCGGCAGCATCTTGCGGCCGATGAGCTCGCCGCCGAGGCTCCGGAGGCCCGCATACTCCTGGAGGATGAGGCCGTTGGTGAGGTAGAGCCCCTGGTAGCTGTGGCCTTCCTTGAGAGAGATCTGGCGCTCGGTCAGCCCTGAGGTGAAGCTGTCCTGCTTGAGGTCCAGGCGGACATTGCTGAGGCCCTCGCCCCAGGTCTGCAGGCCGCCAGAGAGGCTGCCCTGGGTGCGACTCTGGAGGAAGCCGCGGTCCGTCTGGAGCACCTCGCTGCTGAAGCTGCGGCCTTCGAGGTGGCGCAGGTTCCAGGCCATGCGGTCCCACTTGCCCTTGAGGCTGGCCTCGTAGAGGTCGCCGCCCTGGGTGTCGTGGGACCAGTCCGCCTGGTAGCCCACGCCCGAGACCTGGCCCCGGGCCCCGGTCTGGGTGTAGATCTTTGAGGCTCCATTGATGGGGAGCTCCGCGAGGGATAAGAAGGGGACGAAGGACCGGTCCACACCCCAGTCGAAGGTGGCCTGGGAGCGGGACGGTCCCTTGCTGTCCGGGTGGTCATAGGACAGGCGGTAGCGCAGGAACTGGCCGCTGCCCAGGCCGGGCTCGGAGAGCACCGAGAGGGTCTCCTCCCGCCGCTGGCCCAGTGGGCCATGAAAGACCAACAGGAAGTCGTTGGAGCCGGGATCCAGGGGCACGTCAGCAAAGGTAAAGCGCCCATCCGTCCGGCTGGTCTGATAGCCCTTGAGGATGCCGTTGTGGAACAGCTGCACATCCCAGTCCAGGGGCAGCTCGCCCTGGAGGGTCTTGCGGTCGAAGTACTGGTCCTGGTTCAGGGCGAAGTTGCTCAGCAGCACGCCGTTGCCGGTGGTGCTCTTGGTGACGTACTCCACACCCTGCACATCCAGGCGGCCGGCGACCACTTCCCGGGCGCCCAGGGGGCCCAGCAGCTTGCCATCGGGATCCCGCCGCGCCAGGCTGCCCCGCAGCAGGGTGCCCTGACCGGTGAAGTCCGTGCTCATGTAGGCCGAAGCCTGAGACCACAGCAGGTCCGCCGACATGAAGGTCGTGGCGGAGCCCGTTGCGTGGGTGGAGCCATTCTTTTCGGCGGCGGCCCAGCTCAGGCTCTGGTCCACAAAGGGGGCCGCAATGGGCGCATAGGGATGGGCCTGGGGGTCGTAGGCGATGCGCACCGGCCCATGGCCCGAGGACAGGTTGGAGTCCTTCTCCCGCTTCCAGCGCGCCTGCACGGGCAGCAACCGCATGGGTCGAACCTCCAGGGTGGCGGAGTCGGCATTCAGCTTGGTCAGCAGGGGCAGCCAGGCGGCCAAGGACCGCAGCTCCACGTAGCACTCCTCACCCTCGAAAAAGACGGTGTCGGCGTCGAAGGTGAAGGTCCGTCCTTCCGCCTTCACCGTGTGCTGCTTCAGGTCCAGGCGGAAGGTGTTCTTTTCTTCGATGACGAAGCCCTCGGCGGTGCCCGCCACGGGGTCCACGGTGATGGCCAGGTAGAGCTGCCGGGAGAGCTCCGCCAGGGGCACCCAGGTCTTGTCTCCCCGCTGCTGCACCAGGAGGGGATCGCCCATGGCCTGGATGCCGACCTGCACCGTGAGGATGCTGATCTTGCGGGGCTCAGCGCTGGGACTCTGGCCCAGGAGCGCTGCCGCGAGGCAGACTCCGAGCAGGGACTGGCGCAGCCGCGACATGGGAGGGAGTGGCGCCGGAGGCTACTGAACGACGATCTGGGATTCTGCCATGACGTTGCCCTTTTCTGGGTGCACAAAGGCCACCCGTAGGGTCGTTCCAGCGGGGACCTTGAGCGGGCCCAGGGGGATCTCCATGAGGCGCTCCGGCAGGGGCGGATAGACCGCAATGCCGCGCCACTCGGTCATCTTCACGTCCTTGGCACCAGTGCCAACCTGGGAGATCTGCACATTGCCGAACACGGACTCCTTGCCGCCCTGGCGCTGCAGAGCGAACTTCAGCAAGGTTCGCCCATCGCTACCCTGGGCTACCTGGAGGCCGGCGAAAACCGGCGTCGAGGGCGTGTCACCCTGGCGCACGATGACGGGGATGGAGACGCCATAGACCGGGGTGAGCTTGATGGCCACACCATTGGGTTCCTTGGGGTCGACCTCCACCGGGGTGGGGTCCTCCTTGGGCACGGCCCGGATCAGCAGGTGGGCCCGGTACTCACCGTCCTGCAGGTCAGCAGGGCGGCGCACCAGGATGCGCACCGTCTGCTGCACGCCGGGCTCCAGGGTGATCTGCTGGGGCGCATAGCGGACCATGTCCTCGGCCACGGAGGGGCCATCAGAGGCGATCTCTTTCAGTTCGCCCTTCTCGTTCATCTCCATGCGGATGTAGGTGAGGCGGTAGGTTGCCGGGGCGCTGCCGGTGTTGAGCAAGGTCAGCTGAGCGGAGCGCAGCTTGGCGTCAAAGACCAGCCGCGTCGGCGCCACCAGGAGATCACCGCCCACGGGCCGGGGGAGGGCCGGGGCGGCCGCTGCTGCGGGGGCCGGGGCCGGGGCCTGGGCCAGCAGCCCCGAGCCCAGGCAGAGGGCCAGGGCCAGGAAGAAGGTCCTGGTCAGGAGGTGCAGCGTGCCGGTGCGGGAGCTCATGGCTGGGGTCCAATCGAAGGGTGGGTTCATCCAAAAGTACGGAGCGGTTGCCCGCTCCGTACTGAGGTGCTGCAGCATGGGGCCGGGGCCCAAACAGACGTGCAGGAAAGAGGGGAGAAGGGTGGTGCGGCCGCGCTCACCAAAGAGCTTCTTGAAGCGGAAGTGGGCGGGCTGGGTGGGGCTGCTCCAGAAGGGCCTTCCTCACCGGAGAGGTTGTTG
The DNA here is from genome assembly GCA_903890595.1 of uncultured Holophagaceae bacterium. GTDB lineage: Bacteria > Acidobacteriota > Holophagae > Holophagales > Holophagaceae > Geothrix. The sequence continues at coordinate 4,993 of CAITBU010000078.1, forward strand.
TGGTGCTGTTATAGACTTATCAAGCTCCGTGCCAGAATTGTAATGCTTGCAACATGTTTTATTTGTTCATTTATAAATTTAGACTCAAACGACAGTCCGTCTAGAATCTGGAATTAGGACTTTGTTTCTAGATCTTGGATATTCGAAGGCTTGGCAGGGGGTTCGTGGCCGGTTCGCACAAAGCCCATACGCAGGCTCGGCCCTGATCCCGAAGGAATCAGAGCCGAGGCTGGGAGTGCGTTGCGGATTGGCTTAGTTGTAGGCCACCGTCACGGAGAAGCTGCCGCTGTAGAGGCCGGCAGCCTGGTTGGCGCCCACGCTCAGGTTCGCACCCACGCTCAGGGCGTGCGCACCGGTGCCGTCCAGGAGGTAGGCGGCGGCGTCGGTCAC
>CAITBU010000079.1 GCA_903890595.1 uncultured Holophagaceae bacterium
CAGACGCCGCAGGAGGTGCACTTGTAGGGGGTGATCCAGTCCGGGTCGTACTCGAAGGCACCCTTCTCGCAGAACCCGATGCACATGTAGCAGCCCACGCAGACCTTCTTGTCGAGCATCACGACACCCAGCTTGTTGCGCCGGAGGGCCTCGGAGGGGCAGACCACGATGCAGTCGCCGCACTGGTCGCAGATGACGGCATGGCCGCCGCCCTCCTCGTGGGCCTTGATGTGGAGCGCCGCCAGGGCCGGGTCATCCTTCTTGAAGACCTTGATGGCGCACTCCAGCTCGCACTCGTGGGCGCAGTCGCGCCCGGCGTTGCACTTCTGGAAATCGATCACGAGCTGTTTCATGGCGCGCTGGCCTCCGGGCGGACTCAGGAAAAAAGCTGCAGGGCGTGGCCCGCCACTCCCTCGTAGAGGCTAGTCTCCAGGGTCTTCTGTCGCAACGGTTCTGGCGTCAGCCCAGGGGCTCTGGCCCCCCCTGGGAGTCGGTGCGGATGACATGCACGGCGGTCGCTTTGAAGGCCGCCACCACCGGCCGGCCCGGGGCCAGAGCCAGCTCAGACAAGGATTGGGGCGTGACCCAGGTGCAGAGGTCGAAACCGCAGCTCAGCTCCACCCGGTGGAAAGGACCCCACGGGATGACCTTGGTCACAGTCCCGGGTACCTGGTTGCGGGCGCTGCTGGTCTTGTCGATTTGTAAAGACAGGGTGACGTGCTCGGGACGGATGCCCACCAGCACGCCCTGGCCCAGCTCGGCCTCGCCCACGGCGATGATCTCCTGGCCCCCCACGGCCAGGGTGAGCAGTCCCTCCGTGGCAGCGATCACCCGGCAGGGGAGCAGGGACTCCATGCCCACGAAGGTGGCCACGAAGGGATCGCCCGGGTGGTTCATGACCTGGCGCAGGCCCCCTTCCTGCAGGATGCGCCCGTCCTTCAGCACCGCCAGGCGGGTGGCCAGGCGGGCCGCCTCGGCCTGGTCGTGGGTGGCCAGCACGGCAGTGGTGCCGGTGTCGCCCAGGATGCGCCCCAGGTCGTCCATGAGGCCGCTGCGGGTGGGCGGATCCAGGGCCGAGAAGGGCTCGTCCAGCAGGAGGAGCTCTGGCCGGAGGGCCAGGGCCCGGGCCAGGGCCGTGCGCTGGCCCTCGCCGCCGGAGAGGCGGCGGGCGGAGCGGTCCAGCAGGTGGGCGATGCCGAACCGCTCGGCGGCCTCCTGCACCCGGCGGGTGCACTCGGCGCCGGTCACCCCGTGGAGGCCCAGACCCGTGGCGATGTTGCCGCCCACGGTGGTGTCGAAGAGGAGCGGCTCCTGGAAGACCATGGTGACCCGGCGCCGGAAGGCCTGGCGGCGGCGCTCCGAGTCCAGGGCCTCCCCCTGGAACCGCACCGTCCCCGCCGCCGGGGCCAGCAGGGCGGCCAGCGTGAGGAGCAGGGTGGACTTGCCGGCCCCGTTGGGCCCGATGAGGGCCAGCACATCGCCGGGGGCCAGGGCCAGAGACGCCACCTCCAGCACCGTGGCGCCGCCCCGGCGGACGAGCAGGTCCTGGACCTCCAGCAGGGGCGCGGCACTCACCGGGGCCGCCCGCGCTGCTGCAGGTGGGTGAGCAGGGCGTTCACCGAGAAGGCCAGCACCAGCAGGATGAAGCTCAGGGCGAAGGCCACCTCGAAGTTGCCTCGGCTGGTCTCCATGACTGTCGCAGTCGTGAGCACCCGGGTGCTGCCCTTCAGGTTGCCGCCCACCATGATGGAGGCGCCCACCTCTGAGATCACGCCACCAAAGCCGGCCATGACGGCGGCGAGCAGGGGCAGGCGGGCCTCCTTGAGCAGCAGCCAGATCATCTGGGACCGGGTGGCGCCCAGGGACAGGATCTGGAGGCGCAGGGCCGGGGGCAGGTGCTGGAGGGCGGCGAGGCCGAGGCCCGCGATGATGGGCGTGGCGATGACTGCCTGGGCCAGGATGATGGCCGCAGGGGTGTAGAGGATGCCCAGAAAGCCGAAGGGCCCATTGCGCCACAGCAGCACCGTGACGAAGAGGCCCACCACCACCGGGGGCAGGCCCATGCCGGTGTTCATCAGGGCGATGACCACCCGCTTGCCCGGGAACTCGTTGAGGGCCACGGCCACCGCCGCACCCAGGCCCAGCACCACGCTGATGAGGGTGGCGAGGCCCGACACCTTGAGGGACAGCAGCGTGATACCCAGGACCTCAGGGTCCAGGGCCAGCAGCAGCGCCAGGGCCTGACGCAGGCCCTCCCAGATCAGGTCCATGCCGGACCCGTGGGGGAGGGCGAGGCCATGGCTAGGCCTCCTCGAGGAAGGGGAAGGCGATGTCAGTTGGGGGCGTGAAGCCCTCCTTGATGGTGCGGGGCGAGGTCCAGCGGATCAGGTTGAGGAAGCTGCCGGCCTTGTCGTTGGTGCCGGAGGCGCGGCCCCCGCCGAAGGGCTGGTGGCCCACCACGGCGCCCGTGGGCTTGTCGTTGATGTAGAAGTTGCCGGCGCTGTTGGCCAGGGCAGCGGTGAGGTGGTTGATGACGTAGCGGTCCCGGGCGAAGATGGCGCCGGTGAGGGCGTAGGGCGAGGTGCTGTCGAGGAGCTGCAGGGTCTCCTCCAGCTGGTCGTCCTCGTAGACATAGAGCGTGACCACCGGGGCAAAGATCTCCTCCTGCATGGTCACGAACCTGGGGTTGGTGGTGCGGACCAGGGTGGGCTCGATGAAGTAGCCCTTCTCCTTGTTCCCGTTGCCGCCCCAGAGGAGCTCGGCCTTGGGGGAACCCTTGATCAGGTCGAGGTAGTGCATGGTGTTGTCGAAGGCCTTGCTGTCGATGACCGCGGTGCAGAAGTTCCGGAAGTCCCGGGGGTCACCCATGCGGATCTGCCCCATGAGCGTCTTGAGGCGGGCCTCCAGCTCGGGCCAGCGGGAGGCGGGAACATAGACCCGGGAGCAGGCGGAGCACTTCTGGCCCTGGTACTCGAAGCCCGCCCGGACGATGGCGGCGGCGGTCTCGTCCACATCGCCCGAGGCGTGCATGAAGACGAAGTCCTTGCCGCCGGTCTCGCCCACGATGCGGGGGTAGCTGCGGTAGCGCTCCAGGTTGGCGCTGATGGTCTTCCACATGCCGTTAAAGACGCCCGTGGAGCCGGTGAAGTGCAGGCCGGCGAAGTTGGGATCTTCCAGGGCGATGCGGCCGATGAGCGGACCCGGCCCCGGGATGAAGTTGATGACGCCGTCGGGCAGACCGGCTTCCCGGAAGAGCTGCATGAGGTAGTAGTTGGACAGCACTGAGGTAGAAGCCGGCTTCCACACCACCGTGTTGCCCATGATGGCGGGGGCTGTGGCCAGGTTGGCGCCGATGGCCGTGAAGTTGAAGGGGGTCACCGCGAAGACAAACCCCTCCAGCGCCCGGTAGTGCACCCGGTTCCAAACGTGGGGATCCGAGATGGGCTGGTGGCGGTAGATGTCCTCCATGAACTTGGCGTTGTAGCGGAAGAAGTCCGCGGTCTCACAGGTGGCATCGATCTCCGCCTGGTAGGCCGTCTTGGACTGGCCCAGCATGGTGGCGGCGTTGAGGATGTAGCGGTACTTGGTGGAGATCAGGCTGGCCATCTTGTGGAAGATGGCGGCGCGGTCCTCCCAGGGCGTGGCCTCCCAGGCCTTCTTGGCGGCCATGGCCGCTGCAATGGCTTGGCGCACCTCGGTCTGCCCGGCCTCGTGAAAGGTGGCCAGCACATGCCCGTGCTCATGGGGACAGACGACGCGATCCAGCCGGCCCGTGCGCACTTCCTGGCCGCCGATGATGAGCGGGATCTCCAGCTCCAGGTTGTACTGGCGCTCCAGCTCAGCCTTCAGGAGGGTGCGCTCCCGCGAGCCCGGGGCATAGGACAGGATGGGCTCGTTGTGGGAGTCGGGCAGGCTGAAGATCGCGTTGGACATGGGTGCCACCTCGGATGTCGGACCCTCTACCGGGCCTCGGCATCAGGGAAGAATAGCGGCGACCCATAGGTTGCGATTCCGAATTCTTTGATCCTGGTCTGCACTGCTTTCGACACCATGAAATCCGCAAAGGCGCGGCCCCCGGCGGTGTTCACCTTGGGGAAGCGGGTGGCGTTCACTTCGATGACGTGGTAGACGTTGCGCAGGGCGGCATCGCCCTCGTGGAGGATGGCCAGGCCCAGCTTTTTGCGCAGGGCCAGGTAGGTGCCCCGGTCGGCCAGCACATGGCCCTTCTTCTCGGCGGCCACGGCGAGGGTCTGGCCCATGCCCTGGCCGGTCTGCTGGTACCAGGCCTTGCCCTCGGGGGCGATGCCGGCGGCCTTCCAG
>CAITBU010000080.1 GCA_903890595.1 uncultured Holophagaceae bacterium
CCAGGCCGGCGGCCGGCATGGGACCGGCGCTGGGCTGGGGGCCATCCTTCATGACGCAGCCGGCATAGCTGATGTAGTCACCCACCATGAAGGGAGCGGCGAAGAAGGCATTGGGCGTCACGCCCGGCCCCGGGGGGGGCATGGTGAAGATGGTCTGGGGAAAGCCAGTGGCGGGGTTGAGGGGCCGGTTGGTCTGGGGGATGAGGGGATCGTCCTGGATGGCGGGATCGAAGTGGGGGAAGCCCATGGGGTACCCCGTCTCGCTGCGGATGGTGGGGTTCTCCGAGTCGATGGTGAAGCGCGGGTCCAGAGTGTAGGCGGGCGCAAAGCGGCCGGAGGGATCGTTGATCTTCAGGCGGGTGCCCGTGGTGGGATCCCCCATGACGCCGCCCACGCGCAGCTCGCCGTTGGCGTAGTCCATGAAATTGATGAAGCCCTGGCCGCTCTGCAGCGAGTGCTGGGAGATGAAGATGAGGCCGGCGATGTAGCGGTCGCCGATGCGGTTGCCCTGCACGTGGACTTCGTAGTTCGTCAGCGGGGCCGGACTGTCCGTCATGGCCAGGCCCGTCTGGAAAGGGCCGTAGGGCGCTGGCGCCATGGTGAACAGCTGCTGCCAGGTGAGGGCGAAGGCCGGCATCTGCATGATGGTGTTGCGGGGCACGATGACCGTGTGCCCGTTGACCTTCAGGGTGCCGCCAGAGAGGGAATCACCCGGGTCGAGGGTGGCGCTCTGGAGGAAGCCCACCATGTCAAAGGGCGAGCCCACGGACTGGAGGGGCAGCTGAGCCTGGGCCACGCCGGTCCCCAGCATGGCCAGCAGCAGCAGGAACATGCGGAACAACTGGCGGAGCCCCATCGCCCGGACTGCGGGATAGAGGTGGATCAGGAGCGTCATGGCGGTCTCTCCTCATAGAGATGTGAGTTACCGAATGATCGTTCTAGTTAAATAGGACTACAGATCCGGTTTGAAATTACCGACCCATCCGGTCCAGGAGGAGGCCCCCTTCATGCGGGTTACAAACGCAGAAAGGCCCGGCAAGTGCCGGGCCTTTCTGCTGACCGCTGCGCGGTTGGGCTATTCGCGGGAGATGCCCGGCCGGTAGGAGGCGTAACGGGGGGTCCACTGGGCGCGGTTGACGATGTACTCCAGCTGATCGTCTTCCAGGAGGCGACCCAGGCCGGCGTCGCGGGCCTCCATGCCCACGGCCTTGGCCACGGCCACGGACACGGCGCGGATGTCCTTCATCTCGGGCAGCAGCAGGCCCATGTCCTCCTGGGCCGGCGTCACGAACTCGCTGATGGCCTTGCTGGCCGCCAGGAACATGGCGTCCGTGACGCGGGAGGCCTTGCAGACCAGAGCGCCCAGGCCTACGCCGGGGAAGATGTACATGTTGTTGCACTGGGAGGAGAGGAGCTTGTGCCCCTTCCAGTCCACGGGATCGAAGGGGCTGCCTGTGGCCACCAGGCCCTTGCCGTCCGTGGCCCGCCACACGGCCTCGGGCGAGCACTCGCACTTGTGGGTGGGGTTGGACAGGGCCAGCACGATGGGGCGCGGGGAGTGCTTGGCGGTCTCGGCGAGGATGGCCTCGCTGAAGAGCCCCGGCTGGGCCGTGACGCCGATGAGCACCGTGGGATGGGCGTTGCGCACCACGTCCTCCAGGCCGATGCGGGAGGGGTCGTCCAGGGTCCAGCCATCCACCGCTGCGCGGCGCTGGGCCAGGGGCTCCTGGGGGCCTTCCAGCAGGGGGTCGCCCTCCAGCAGCAGGCCCTGCATGTCCACGGCGAAGATGCGCTTGCGGGCCTCCTCGTTGGAGAGGCCTTCTTCAAGGAGCATGGCCCGGATGTTCATGGCGATGCCGGTGCCGGCTTGCCCCATGCCCACGATGACGAAGCGCTCATCCTGGAAGCGGCTCTGCTTGATGCGCATGGCCGTCATCAGCGCCGCCAGGGCGGTGGAACCCGTGCCCTGGATGTCATCGTTGAAGGAGAGGATGCGCTCGCGGTAGCGGTCCAGGTTCTTGAAGGCGGTCTGCTTGGCGAAGTCCTCCCACTGCAGGAGGGCGCTCGGGAAGTTCCGCTTCACGCCCAGGATGAACTTCTCCACCAGGTCCTCGTACTCCGCGCCCCGGAGGCGTGGCTTGCGGATGCCCAGGTAGAGCGGATCATCCAGCAGACGGGGGTTGTTGGTGCCCACGTCCAAGGTGACGGGCAGACAGACGGCCGGGTGCACGCCGCCGGCGGCCACGTAGAGGCTCACCTTGCCCACGGGGATGCCCATGCCATCGGAGCCCAGGTCACCCAGGCCCAGGATGCGCTCGCCGTCGGTCACGACGATGAGGTTCACCTGCGGCTGGGAGAGGCCCTGGAAGATCTGGTCGATGTTGGCGATGTTCTTGGGCGTGATGTAGATGCCCCGGTAGCGCCGCTGGATGTGGCTCATCTGCATGCAGGCCTGGCCCACGGTGGGGGTGTAGACGATGGGGACCATCTCCTCCAGGTGATCCAGCAGCAGGCGGTAGAAGAGGGGCTCGCTGCGGTCCTGGAGGCCCGCCAGGTAGATGTAGCGCTCCAGGTCGTCGTGCTTGCGCTGGTAGGCCTCGTAGACGCGGGCGGCCTGGGTGTTGAGGGAGCCGATACCCGGCCGCAGCATGCCATCCAGCTCCAGGCTGAGCCGCTCTTCCTTGGTGAAGGCCGAGCCCTTGTTCAGGTGCGAGTCGTTGAGGAGCTGCCGACCCCGGACGTAGACCTCGTAGTAGTCCTCGCCGGTCAGGGGATCGATCTTGAAGCCAAAGGTCTTCATCGCTGCCTCCTCCGCTCGGTGGCACCGACC
>CAITBU010000081.1 GCA_903890595.1 uncultured Holophagaceae bacterium
GGGATGCCCACCCTCAATCGTCTGTGGGGCAACACCCTGACGGTGCTCTTCGGGGACCTCCTCTACCTGGTGGCCATGGGCGAGGCCATCGCCGGCCGTAGCTGGCGGATGATGGAGATCTTCGCCGAGGTGACCACCCGCATGATCGAGGGCGAGCTCATCCAGAACGACGTGCTCTTCAAGCTGGACACCAGCCGGAAGGACTACTTCGACATCCAGGAGCGGAAGACGGCCCTGCTGTTCAGCGGGTGCACCGAGACTGGGGCGGTGCTCACCGGACTGGCGCCTGCGGACTGTCTGGCCATGCGGGAGTATGGCCTGGAAGTGGGCCGGGCCTTCCAGCTGGTGGACGACCTCCTTGACTACACGGCCACCAGCGATGAGCTGGGCAAACCTGCCTTCAGCGACCTCCGGGAGGGCAAGCTGACCCTGCCCATGCTGACCCTGCTGGAGCGGGCTCCGGACGAAGCCCGGGACATCATCCGCAGCATCTGGGACCGGGGCGAGGAAGTGCCCATCAGCAGCGAGGAGGAGGTCCGCCTGCGGGCCCTCATCGCCCGCTACGATGCCCTCTCCGAGACCCGGGAGCTGGCCCTGGGGGCCTCCCAGCGGGCGGTGGCCCAGGTGGAGCGGGTCCAGGGCGACGCCGCTACGGGGGCACTCCTCCGGGAGATCCCAGAAGCCCTGCTGTCACGGACGACCTGAGGGTTAGCTTTCCACCTCGCCCAGGCGCAGGTCGAAGGGGATGCCGGCCCGCTTGCAGGCGTTGATGAAGCTCTCCTTGTCCGGGCACTTCAGGTAGGCCTCCATGGGCTCCACCTTGCGGGCCTGGACCAGGTCCACCAAGGCGTCGTTCATGAGGCGCTGGCCATAGCTGCGTCCCGTCTGCATGGCGCTGGCGATCTGGAAGTTCTTGCCCTCCCGGATCAGGTTGGCGATGGCGGGGGTGATGAAGAGGGTCTCCAGGGCGGCCAGGCGCCCCCCGCCCACCTTCTTGAGCAGGACCTGGCTCACCACGCACTTGAGGCTGTCAGCCAGCATCACCCGGATCTGCTGCTGTCGGTCCGCAGGGAACTGGTCCACGATGCGGTCTACGGTGCCGATGGCGCTGCTGGTGTGCAGGGTGCCGAACACCAGGTGGCCGGTGGCAGCGGTCTCCAGGGCAATGGCGATGGTCTCCAGGTCCCGCATCTCGCCCACCAGCACCACGTCTGGGTCTTCCCGGAGGGCCGCCCGCAGGCCGCTCTTGAAGGAGTCGGTGTGGGTTCCGACCTCCCGCTGGTTCACCAGGCAGCCCTTGCGGGGGTGAACGAACTCGATGGGGTCCTCGATGGTGAGGATGTGGTCCTTCCGCTTCTGGTTGGCCAGGTCAATGATGGCCGCCAGGGTGGTGGACTTGCCGCTACCCGTGGGCCCCGTCACCAGCACCAGGCCCTTGGAGAGGGTGGCGAGACGGCGGACGGGATCGGGGATACCCAGGCGGTCTGGGTCCGGGATCTGGTTGGGAATGACCCGGCAGACCAGGCCTGGTCCCACCCGGTCCTGGAAGAAGTTCACCCGCAGGCGGCAGCCCCCGGCCTCGTAGGCATAGGCGAAGTCGGCATCATGGTGCTCCTGGAAGCGCTGCCAGGCCGCGGGGTTGGCCAGGGACTCCATCATCTCGAGGAGGGTGGCGGCATCCAGGGGGCCGAAGCCCTCCAGCTCCTTCATGTCCCCGTTGATTCGGATGAGGGGCGGCTCCAGGCTGGTGCAGTGGAGGTCCGACCCCTGCTGCTCCAGGAGGGCGCTCAGGAGCCGCTCGGCCAGGGGATTGCCGTGGGCCTTCCGGGGGCGGGGGGCGGGGACTCGCGGGGCCTCCGGGGCCGGGGCTGGCCGGCTGGGGGCCAGGCGGAGGGTCTCCGAGGCTTCCGGTCCCGGGCGTTCCAGGGCCTGCCGGGGCTGGGCGGGGGGCGATGGGGGTAGGTGGGCCTCCACCGGAGCGGCGGCGGAGATGACGGGCTTAGCCTGGCCCTTCACCTCCGCCAGGATCTGCGGGGAGTCCATGTAGCGGCTCAGGCGGATTCGGAAGGCAACGCCGGACAGCTCGTACTCGAAGTCTGCTGCGCCATCCCGCTGCCAGGCAGCCTTCAAGTTCGCCGGCACCACATCCCCTGACAGCACATCCACCATCACCGAGGGCAGGGGGGTAGGGAGCAGGTCGATGGCCTCCCCGTTCTTCAGCTCGAGACGGGGTTTCCGGTCCGCCTTGACCTCCAGGCGGGTGCCAGCCTTGGCGATGACGTGAGAGAGCAAGCGATCCAGCTGGGCCATGGGGGCCTCCGCAACTCCCAAAGGATGCCATGGGTCACAGCCTTCGGGGTTCGATCCCGGGCCTTCGGCCGCTAGACTGGAGAGTGACCTAACTGGAGCCCCCATGAACATCCATGAATACCAAGCCAAAGAGCTGCTTCGGAAGTACAAGGTGGCCACGCCCGATGGGCAGGTGGCCCAGGACGCCGAAGAGGCCCGCATGATCACCAAGGGCTTCGGCGGCGCCAGCGTCGTCAAGGCTCAGATCCACGCCGGCGGGCGCGGCAAGGGCGGTGGCGTGAAGTTCGCCACAGACCCCGACAAGGCCGCCGAGCTGTTCAAGGCCATGGCTGGCATGCAGCTGATCACCAAGCAGACCGGCCCCGAGGGTCGCAAGGTCCGCACCGTGTTCCTCTCCAAGCCCGTGGACATCGCCCGGGAGCTCTACCTGAGCTTCCTGGTGGATCGCTCCTCCAGCCGCATCACCATCCTGGCCTCCACCGAGGGCGGCGTGGAGATCGAGGAGGTCGCCGAGAAGACCCCCGAGAAGATCGTGAAGGTGGCCGTCGATCCCGCCCTGGGCCTCTGTGCCTTCCAGGCGCGCCAGGTCGCCTTCGCCCTGGGCCTCGAGGGCGATGCCTTCAAGCAGGGCGTGGTCTTCCTGCAGAACCTCTACCGGCTCTTCGTGGAGAAGGACTGCTCCATGGTGGAGATCAACCCCCTGGTGGTTACCAAGGCGGGCGATGTCACTGCCCTGGACGCCAAGATCGGCTTCGACGACAACGGCCTGTTCCGGCACCCCGATGTCCTCGCCTTCCGCGACCTCAACGAAGAGGCCGAGGAGGAGATCGACGCCAGCAAGTACAACCTGAACTTCATCAAGCTGGATGGTGAGATCGGCTGCATGGTCAACGGCGCCGGCCTGGCCATGGGCACCATGGACATCATCAAGTACCACGGTGGCTCCCCCGCCAACTTCCTCGATGTGGGTGGCAGCGCCACCGAGGACGCCGTGAAGAACGCCTTCCGCATCATCCTCAACGATCCCGCCGTGAAGGCCGTGCTGGTGAACATCTTCGGCGGCATCATGCGCTGCGACATCGTCGCCGGTGGCATTGTGAAGGCCGCCAAGGAGATCGGCATCAAGGTGCCGGTGGTGGTGCGCCTCGAGGGGACGAACGTCGAGGAAGGCAAGGCCATCCTGGCCGCCAGCGGCCTCAACCTGATCGTTGCCACCGACCTAAAAGACGCCGCCACCAAGGTCGTCGCCTCCATTCAATAATTGAAAAACCACTCTCGCGGAGGTTGCAGAGATGACTGAGGGACGCTGAGGAAAAGCCATTCCTTCTCTGCGAACCTCCACCTCCTCCTCTTTTCTCTGCGAGAGTTTTTCTCCTGTTCTCATTGATTCTTAGAGAGGTATGACATGGCTGTTCTCGTGGGTAACCACACCAAACTCATCGTCCAGGGCATCACCGGCCGCGAAGGCCTCTTCCACGCCAAGGGCTGCCGCGACTACGGCACCAACGTGGTCGGCGGCGTGACCCCCGGCAAGGGCGGCACCGAGGTTGACGGCTTCCCCGTCTTCAACACCGTCAAGGAAGCGGTCGCCAAGACCGGCGCCAACGCCACCATGATCTTCGTGCCCCCCGGCGGCGCGGCGGACGGCATCCTCGAGGCCCTGGAAGCTGGCATCGAGCTCATCGTCTGCATCACCGAGGGCATTCCCGTCCTCGACATGGTCAAGGTCAAGCGCGTCCTGGCCGACTACCCCAACAGCCGCCTCATCGGCCCCAACTGCCCCGGCATCATCAGCCCCGGCATCGCCAAGATCGGCATCATGCCCGGCCGCATCCACCTCAAGGGCAACGTCGGCGTGGTCAGCCGCTCTGGGACCCTCACCTACGAGGCCGTGGGCCAGCTCACCGCCCTGGGCATCGGCCAGAGCACCTGCATCGGCATCGGTGGCGACCCCGTCAACGGGACCAGCCACATCGACACCCTGCGCATGTTCCAGGACGATCCTGACACCCACGCCATCATCATGATCGGCGAGATCGGTGGCAGCGCCGAGGAAGAGGCTGCGGAGTTCGTGAAGCAGTACGTCACGAAGCCTGTGGTGGCCTTCATCGCCGGCCAGACGGCCCCTCCGGGCCGCCGCATGGGCCACGCGGGCGCCATCATCTCCGGGGGCAAGGGCACCGCCTCCGAGAAGATGAAGGCCCTCACCGCCGCCGGCATCACCGTCGTGCAGAGCCCCGCCGACATGGGCAAGGCGCTGGCGGAGCGACTCAAGGGCTAGGTCTTTACCAGCTACAAAACAGGCGGCCCACTCGGGCCGCCTGTTTTGTAGCTGGAAAAAGGGCGGTGGGGTGACCCTTGCGGGAGCAGGGTCCGGAACCCATAATGTGTATCAAGTCACTTGGAGATACACATCATGCGCACCAATATTGTGATTGACGATAGCCTTATGCGTGATGCGCTTAGGGTTACTGGTGTTGCGACCAAAAAGGAGGTCGTGGAGCTCGGTCTCCGCACCCTCGTGCGCCTCAAGCAGCAGGAGGCGGTCCGGAAGCAGCGGGGCAAGCTCCTCTGGGAGGGCGATCTTGAGGCCATGAGGCGGGACCGATGATCCTGGTCGATTCCAGTGTCTGGATCGACTACTTCCGCGGGGAGCCCACCCCTCAAGCCGATCTTCTGGATACCCTGCTCGGCAGGGAGCCCCTGGCCGTGGGCGATCTGATCCTGGCGGAGGTGCTGCAGGGCTTTCAGGATGAGCGGGACTTCAACAAGGCCAGGCAGCTGCTGTTGTCCTTCGAAGTGGTCGAAATCGGGGGCAGGGAGGTCGCCCTCCAGGCCGCGAGGAACTTTCAGATCCTGCGGGGCCACGGCATCACAGTGCGCAAGACCATTGACACTCTCATCGCCACCCGCTGCATTCAGAGCGGCCTGACGCTGCTGCACAGCGATAAGGACTTCGACCCATTCGTGACGCACCTGGGTCTCAGGGTCGCCTATCAGGGAGCCTGAGCTTCACGCACCTCAGCGCCACCCTGATCTGGATGCGCCTGCTAGGCCCCCCCGCCGGGCTATCCTGATGGGATGACGGATCTCATCAAGGCGCACCTGGACCACCGCCGCTCATGGCAGGCCTTCGACTACTGCTACCCGGTCATCTCCCGCCGCAGCCGAGGGCTGAGCCTGGGCGTCAACCTGAACCCGGATCAGGCCTGCAACTTCGACTGTGTGTACTGCGAGGTGGACCGCACGGTGCCACCCCGGCGGCGGGACCTGGACCTGGATCAGCTGGAGCGGGAGCTGGCCGTGCTCCTGGAGCTGGCCGGTTCCGGTGAGATCTACGACGCGCCGCCCTTCGACTCCGCCCGCCCTGAGCAGCGGCGCCTCAACGACATCGCCTTCAGCGGGGACGGTGAGCCCACCACAGCCGCCACCTTCGCCGAGGCCGTGGCTCGCGTGGCCAACCTCAAGGCAGCCCGGGGTCTCAGCGCTGTGAAGCTGGTGCTCATCACCGACGCCACCCGCCTCCAGGCGCCCGAGGTGGTCCAGGGCCTCGACACCCTCATGGCCAACCAGGGCGAGATCTGGGCCAAGCTGGACGCCGGCACGGAGCCCTATTACCGCGAGATCTGCCGCAGCAAGGTGCCCTTCCAGCGGGTGCTGGACAACCTGCTGGCCACGGCGCGCCGCTGGCCTACGATCATCCAGACCCTGTTCCTGGAGTGGCAAGGGCAGGGGCCTACAACCGCCGAGGTGGAGGCCTACTGCGACCGCCTGCAGGCCATCCTGGATGGCGGCGGGACCCTGGCCGGCATTCAGCTCTACACTGTGGCCCGCCCCACCCCCGAAGCCGCCGCCAGGCCCCTGCCCAGGACCGCCCTCGAAGCCGCCGCAGCCCACATCCGCCAGCGGATGCCCAACGTGCCCCTGGAAGTCTTCCCCGGCCCCGAACAGTGGCCTTAACGAAAAATCAAAAAAATTAACCACGAAGACCACGAAGACCACGAAGGAAGGCAGCCGCTACCCTTCAGTTCTTCGTGGTCTTCCTGTCTTCGTGGTTCATATTTTTCAAGAAGAAGGCTTTGCTCTTCTTCGTGTCCTTCTCGGTATCGACTGCGCCGATACGCGAGACGAACTGAAATATCGTGGTGATCTTTTTCTTTAGAGCCCCAGGACTTCCCGCTGCTCGTGCAGGACGGCGATGATCCGGGTGAGGTGCTCTTCTTCGGTGCCGCCGATGCGCTCGCTGAGCAACCGGAACCCCTCGGCCACTTCGCTGCGGTCCACGCCGGAGGCGAAGGCTTTGTCCTTCAGCTTCTTCTTCACGCTCTTGGGCTCCAGGCCTTCGGTGCGGGTGGGGCGCACCAGGGCCACGGCCATGACGAAGCCGGTGATCTCGTCCGAGGCCAGCAGGGCGCGATCCAGCAGGCTGTCGTAGGGTACGCCCCAGTGGGTGTAGTGGGCGCTGATGGCGTGGGCGATAGGCTCCTCACCGCGCTCCCGCAGCCAGGCCACGATGCGGTGGGGGTGCTCCTCCGGCCAGCGGTCGTAGTCGGCGTCATGGAGTAGGCCTGCCAGGCCGAAGACCTCTGGATCCTCGCCCAGCTTCAGGGCCAGGTCCCGCAGGACCGCCTCCACCGCCAGGGCGTGGATGCGCAGGCGCTCAGAGGGCGTCCACTCGCAGAGCAGGGTCCAGGCTTCGGCGCGGTTGAGCATCAAGGGCCTCAGGGCA
>CAITBU010000082.1 GCA_903890595.1 uncultured Holophagaceae bacterium
CGGGGCCTGGCGCAGGAGGTCCGCCACAATGCTGTTGTCGCTGCAGTCGTCCGTCTTCTGGCGAGCCAGACGGCCGCCGGGGAAGAGCAGGAGGTTCCGGCCCGAGCGCAGCTGCCCTGCCAGCTCAGCCAACTCGGCATCCAGGGCCGCGCGGCAGCGGTCCCCCAGGGTGACGGGATCCGGCAAGGCCCGGCCCCCTAACAGGCCTGCCAGCCAGCGCAGCGGGGCGGAAGCCGCATGGTCCCGGCCCGCCACCAACTGGGGGGCGTAGCGGGGTGCCAGCTCAGCGGCCAGAAGGAAGGGATCCACCAGGGTGGGATGGTTAGCCAAAAACAAGATGCCCGGAGAGCCCGCGGCGGGGATCTCCTCCAGGCCCGCAGAGCGGAGCCGGTAGCGCAGCCGCAACAGCGGCCGGCCCAGGGCGAGGAGGATGGAAGGGAGCATGGGAAACCAGAGGAGGGTTGGACTCCGAAGTGTAGCGGGAAAGCCAAGCAGGGCCGGGACTTCGTGACCGGCTCCACCCACCGGTCAACCACCGGCAAGCAGCCTCGGTCTAAACCAATGCAGCAACATCTGCGAAGATGAACCAGGGGCCCTGCGGCTCCCCCCCGAGGTTGCCATGGCTGATTCTCCCCTCATCCAACTCACCGACATCACCAAGGTCTACCAGATGGGGGACATGGAGGTGCGGGCCCTGGACGGGGTCTCCATGGCGATTCCACGGGGCGAGTACCTGGCCATCATGGGTCCTTCCGGCTCGGGCAAGTCCACCATGATGAACATCATCGGCTGCCTCGATACCCCCACCGGTGGCACCTACGAGCTGAACGGGAAGCTGGCCTCGGCCATGAGCGACGACGCGCTGGCCCAGATCCGCAATGAAGAAATCGGCTTCGTCTTCCAGACCTTCAACCTGCTGGCCCGCACCACCGCCCTGCAGAACGTGGAGCTGCCCCTGATCTATGCGGGCGACACCCCCGCCGAGCGCCACACCAAGGCCCAAAAGGCCCTGGAGAATGTGGGCCTCGGCACCCGCAGCGACCACATGCCCAACCAGCTCTCCGGCGGCCAGCGCCAGCGCGTGGCCATCGCCCGGGCCCTGGTGAACGAGCCTTCCATCCTCCTGGCCGATGAGCCGACGGGCGCCCTGGACTCCAAGACCAGCATCGAGATCATGGCCCTCTTCGAAGAGCTCTATCAGCGGGGCAACACGATCATCATCGTGACCCACGAAGAGGACATCGCCCGCCACGCCCACCGCATCGTCAAGCTCCGCGATGGCAAGATCATCCACGACGAGCCCAACACCCCCATCACCCCCGAAGAGCACCTGGCCAACCTGAGTCTCTGACAGGTAGCCTGACCCCGGGTAAGATTGTCCGATGCAAAGGCTCGTTCAAGGCATCCACCAGTTCCAGCAGCAGATCTTCAGCACCCACCGGGAGCTGTTTGAGCGGCTCGACCAGCAGGAGCAGACGCCGGAGACGCTCTTCGTCACCTGCTCGGACTCGCGCATCAGCCCCAACCTGATCACCCAGACGCAGCCGGGCGAGCTGTTCATTCTGCGCAATGTCGGCAACCTCATCCCCCCCTACCAGAGCATGGGGGGCATGGCCGCCGGCATCGAGTTCGCGGTCTCGGCCCTGAAGGTGAAGGACATCATCATCTGCGGGCACTCCAACTGCGGGGCGATGCGGGCCCTGCTGGATCCCTCGGAGCTGTCGGAGCTGCCGGCCACCCGGGCCTGGCTGGCTCACTGCCGGGCCACGGAGCGGATCATGTGGGAGAGCTACGGCCACCTCAGCGGCAGCGACCTGCTCCACGCCACCGTCGAGGAAAACGTTCTGGTGCAGGTGGAAAACCTGCGCAGCCACCCCAGCGTGGCCAAGGCCGTGGCCAATGGCATGCTCCACCTCCACGCCTGGGTCTACAAGATCGAGACCGGCGAGGTGTATGCCTTCGACCCGGAGCGGGGCCAGTACGCCTCCATCACGGGCAGCGCAGGGCTCCCGGTCCTCGACGCCGAGCACCGGGGCACGGACCTGACGATCTAGGCGATCTCGACTTAGATCTCCAGCCGATCCAGGCGGTCGGGGCGATCGCGCCAGCCCTCGTCCACCTTCACGAAGAGCTCCAGGCGCACAGGGCGCTCGAGCAGCTTCTTGAGCTCCCGCTGGGCGCTCTGGCGGATGTCTTTGATCATCTCGCCGCTGTGACCAAGGAGGATCTTCCGGTGGCCGTCCCGGTCCACAAGGATGCGGGCGGCGATGAAGACACCGTCGGGCCCCATGTCCTCGGGGTAGTCCTCCTGGCCGGGCTCGAGCCAGCGCTCGATGAGCACGGCGATGCCATGGGGCACCTCCTCACGGGTCTTGCGCAGCACCTTCTCGCGGATGAACTCTGCCGCCAGGGCGCGCTCGGTCTGGTCCGTGAAGGTCTCCTCGCTGTAGGGCCAGCCCGGCTTGTCGGCCTCCCCTTCCAGCAGCGCCCAGAGAGGCTCCAGGTTGAGACCGGTCTTCGCGCCGATGGGCACGATCTCCTTGAAGGGCAGCAGGTCCTTGTAGGTCGCCACCTTCTCCAGGAGGCGGCCCCGGGACAGCAGGTCGATCTTGTTGAGCAGCAGGTAGGTGGGGCGCCCGATCAGCTTCAGGCGGCGGGCCAGAGCCCGCTCCCCGGGTCCGAGGTGGTCGTCAGCGTCCACCACCCAGAGGAGGACGTCCGCCTCCTGGAGGGCCTGCGCCACGTGGCCCATCATCCGCTCGTTGAGGGCATGGCGGGGCGTGTGGATGCCCGGCGTATCCAGGAAGGCCAGCTGCTTATCGCCGCGATCGACCACGCCCAGGACGCGGGTGCGGGTGGTCTGCGCCACCTGGCTGGTGGCGGCGAGGCGCTGCCCCAGCAGGGCATTCAGGAGGGTGGACTTGCCAGAGTTGGGGAGCCCGATGATCGCAAGGGTGACGTGGTGGCGATCAGCCACGGTGCACGCCCCGCTTGGCATCGCGGATGAAGGCGACCAGGTAGGCCACCTCGGCGATGTGGCCCAGCTCCTGCTCGGTGCGGGCCATGGCCTCCTCCCGCAGCAGGTCCGAGTGGAACAGCAGGCGGTGGGCCTTCTTGAGGCCCTCCACCACCTCGGCGGAGAAGCCCTTGCGCTGGAGGCCGATGGTGTTCACGCCGTAGCTCTTGGTGTCCCGGGCCCCCACGGTCTTCATGAAGGGCAGGACGTCCTGCGTGGCCACGGTGAACCCGCCCATGAAGGCGTGATCCCCCACCCGGCAGAACTGATGCACGGCGGAGAAGGCACCAATGTTGCAGCCCTGGCCCACTTCCACGTGACCCGCCAGGGTCGCGCAGTTGGCAAAGATGTTCTTGCTGCCCACATGGCAGTCGTGGGCGATGTGCGAGCCCGTCATGAGGAAGTTGTCGTCGGCCACGGTGGTCAGCCCGCCCCCGCCCTCGGTGCCCCGGTGGAGGGTGCAGCCTTCGCGGAAGACATTGCGGTTGCCCACCTGGAGGCGCGTGGGGGCGCCCTTGAACTTCAGATCCTGGGGCCCCATGCCCAGGGTGGCGTGGGGGTAGATGTCGTTGTCCTCGCCCAGCTCCGTGTGGGGGCCGATGACCACGTGGCTGCGGAGGAGGGTGCGGGCGCCGATCACCGAGGCGCCCTCGATGACGCAGAAGGGCCCCACGATCACGCCCTCGCCCAGGCGGGCTTCCGGGCTAACCACGCTACTGGGATGGACTTGTGCGCTCATTTCCGTTCCCCTTCACCCAGGTCCATCAGCATGGACATGAACTCGGCTTCCGCGACTCTCTGACCAGCCACAAAGGCCTCGCCGCGCATCTTGCAGATCCGCCCCTTGATCTGGAGGACCTTCACTTCCATCACCAGCTGGTCACCTGGCTGCACGGGCTTGCGGAACTTCACATTATCGATGCCCATGAAGTAGATCACCTTGCTGGCCCGGTCCTCGAACTCCTGCATGAGCAGGCAGCCGCCGGTCTGGGCCATGGCCTCGACGATGTAGACACCAGGAAACACGGGGCGACTGGGGAAGTGGCCCTGGAAGACCTGCTCGTTGAAGCTGATGTTCTTGAGGCCCCGGATCCAGGTCTTGGGCTCGTAGTCGAGAATCCGGTCCACCAGAAGGAGGGGATAGCGGTGGGGGATGAGGTCCATGATCCCCTGCAGGTCGATGGTCCGTGGTTCACGTTCAGACATGGAGGCTCCAATCCCCAAGCCTAACCCCTCGGCAGAACTCCATCCAGCCTCAGTTCCAACCCGGGAAGGTGCTACTTTGCTTGGGAGGAGCGTCCCCCGTGAATCGACAGCCGCCTGCGGGCGCCAAAAAGCAGCACGGCAGGCCCCAGGCCCACCGCAAATCGCCGGCGGCCGTGGAGGCCTGGCGAGGCCCCGTGGAGCGCCTGGCCTGGGGTGGCATGGGCGTGGCCCGGTCAACGGATGGGCGCCTGCTGCTGCTGGAGTCCCCCCTGGCCCTGTTTCCCGGGGAGGTGGTGGAGGCCCAGGTGCAGTGGAAGGCCCGCCACGGCCAGGGACGCATCACCGGCTGGGTCTCCCGGGACCCCCGCCGGGTGCAGGCCGCCTGCCCCGTCGCCGGGGACTGCGGTGGCTGTGAGCTCTGGGAGGCCGGGACCCATGGGCCCGAGCTCAAACGCCAGATGGTCGCTGACCTCCTCCGCCGGCAGCTAGGTGAAGCTCAGGCCTGGTCCTGGCACCCCGCCCCCGCTTCGGCCCTGCGCCACCGCATCCAGCTCCACTGGGATGGGGCCACCCTGGGCTACTTCAAGCGCCACAGCCACGCCCTGGTGCCCGTGTGGGCCTGTCCCGCCGCAGCCCAGCCCCTCTCCGCCGCCATCCCCCGCCTGCGGGAGGCCCTGGAGGGCCGGGCCCTGCCCGCCCGCCCCAGCCGCTGGGAGCTGGCCACGGGCACCCCCGCCGACATGGTCTATGCCAGCGACGAGCGGGGCCGGACCTGGACCCTGGAGCCCGATGGCTGGTGCCGGGGCGACCAGCCCATCCGCCACCGGCTGGAGGGGGTCACCCTGGACCAGGACCCTGGCGCCTTCTTCCAGGTGAGCCCGGCCTGGGCCGGCGAAGCCTTCGGAGGCCTGCTGCGCCAGTGGGACCTGCGGGGCGACACCCTCTACGATCTGTACGGCGGCGTGGGGTTCTTCTCCGCCCTTCTGGGCGACCGCTTCCAGCACCGCATCCTGGTGGAGTCTGGCGAGGCCGCCGTGGCCTGGGCCCAGCGCAACCTGGCTGCGGCCAGTCTGCCCGCGGAGTGCCTCGTCGCCGATGTGGCGGCCTGGGTACCGGAGGGACTCGGTGCCCCCGGAGACGTGGTGCTGCTGGATCCCCCCCGGGCCGGCCTGGAAGGCACCCTCTGCGACCGCCTGCTGACGGCAGGCGCGGGCACCATGGTGCTCGTGGGCTGCGACGGGGCGGCCTTCTGCCGCGACCTCCAGCGCCTACTGCCGGGCTGGCAGCTCGAGCACCTGGCGGTGCTGGACCTCTTCCCCCTCACCAGCCACGTCGAGTGCGTGGCCCTGCTGCGACGGCGGCCCTAAGGCCTATTCCCAGACCAGCGGCAGCCGCGGCGTGGGCGGGGCCTTGGGGAGCACACCCTCCAGGCGGAGCAGGAACTCCTTCATGTCCAGGCCCCCGCTGTAGCCCACCAGGCCGCCGTCGGAGCCGATCACCCGGTGGCAGGGGATGAGGATGGCGATGGGATTCGCCCCGCTGGCCTGGGCTGCAGCCCGGATGCACTTTTCGTCGCCCAGGCGGTGCGCCAGCTCCAGATAGGAGATGGCCTGACCGTAGGGGATCTTCTGGAGCTCCTTCCAGACCCGCCGCTGGAACTCGGTGCCCTCCACCACCAGGGGGATGTTGAAGTCCCGCAGGTTGCCACTGAAGTAGGCCTCCAGCTGCCGCTTGAAGAACGGCAGGCTCCGAGGCTCTGGCCCCTGGGGGATGCCCGTGGGCGTGCCGTGGATCCGGAAGAACTTGACCAGGCGTCCGTCTTCATCGAACACCGCCCCCAGGTCTCCCAGGGGTGTGGCGATGGGGTGGTAGGAGCCTGACATATGAATCAGGATGCCAGACTCGCGAGGTTTTTTTATCAGGGCTTCTGCCAAACGGCCCCCGCTTCCAGCTGGCGGAGGGCCCGGGGGATGGGGCCCTCCCCCGGCAGCACCACTCGGTGGGCAGGTATCAGCAGCAGGATGGGGTTGGCGGCGCAGGCCATGACCACGGGGGCCTCCTCCAGCCCCAGCCAGGCTGCCAGCTCCCGGGGCTCCCGGGACTGGCCGTAGGGAATGGTGCGCACCGCATCCCAGATCCTGACCGCCTGGGCCGTCCCCTGGGGGTCTATGGGCACGGTGAAGGTCTGGAGGGTGCCTACCAGGAAGGCCGCGACCTGGCGATCGAGGAAGTGCTTAGCCTCCCGCTGCTCCTGGGGCGGCAGGGGGGTGGTCTGCCGGGGGTTGGGGGCCTCCAGAATCAGCTCCCGCAGGCGGCCTCTGCCGTCGAAGCCGGCCCGCATGGGGCCCAGGGGAGTGCTCAGTTCATAGTGCCAAAGGAGCATGGGGCCATGATGGCAGGAGCCCGGGGCGGGGTCTGGACTTTCTCATTGGCCCCCCAGGCTCCTAGACTCAGACCATGCCAGCTACCTTCCGCCTCTCCATCATCGACTACCTCAACGCCGCCCCCTTGAACCATGGGTTCAAGCACGGCCTGGGCGGGGAGCACTTCCAGCTGAAGTTTCACGTCCCCTCGGCCTGCGCTGACCGCCTGCGGGAAGGGGCCGTGGACGCGGGCATTGTCAGCTCCATCGAGTACCTCCGCATCCCCGACCTGAAGATCATTCCTGGCCTCTGCATCAGCTCCCCCAAGCGGGTGCGCAGCGTGGTGATTCTGTCCAAGGTCCCGCCGGAGCAGATCCGGACCCTGGCCCTGGACACCAGCAGCCGCACCAGCGTTGTGCTGGCCCAGCTGCTGCTGCGAGAGCGCTACGGGGCGACCCCAGCGGTGACCGACCTGGGTCCCGACCTGGCCGCCATGCTGGCGGGCCACGATGCGGCCCTCATGATTGGTGACGCCGCCATGCGGGCTCCCCGCCAGGGACTCTTCGTGCTGGACCTGGCCGAGGAGTGGCACAGCTGGACCGGCCTGCCCTTCGTGTTTGCCCTCTGGCTCATCCGCCAGGATGCCCCGGAGCTGCCGGTACCCGGGGGGGTGGCCCCCTTCTTCCACCAGAGTCTGGCGATTGGCCTGGACCAGCTTCCTGCCATCGTGGAGGAGGCCCGGCGCACCATCGGCTGGACCCGCATCGAGCTCAACGAATACCTCACTGAGAACATCCAATACACCCTGGGCGAGGCGGAGCGGGACAGCCTCTCGCTCTTCTTCGAGAAGGCCGTCCACCACGGCTTTGCCCCAGCTGTCCTGCCGCTGCGCTTCCTCTGACAAGTCCTCCACCACACCTCGGGAACACCCACTCTTCTCCGGACTGACCATGACCGAGCTCGCCACCCTCTACGCCCACCACATCGCCGAGCGCCAGCGCACCACGGCCGAAGCCCTGGAGGCCACGGGCCACGGGGCCCTGGTGATCTCCAGCGGCAAGGTCTACACGCACTTTGCCGATGACCAGGACGCCCCCTTCCATCCCACGCCCCACTTCGCCCACTGGTGCCCCCTGCCGGGCCCCCACCACCTGCTGGTGGTGCAGCCGGGCCACCGCCCCCGCCTGATCCGCTACGCCCCGGAAGACTTCTGGTACGAGCAGGCCCCCCTGGGTGACCCCTTCTGGGCCGCCGCCTTCGAGGTGGAGGAAGCAGGCAGCGTGGAGGAGGCCTGGAGCCGCCTGGGTGCCCTGGGCAACGCCGCCTACATCGGCAACGAGACCGACCGCGCCTGCGAGGCCGGCCTGGACCTGAACCCGGACCTGCTGACCGCCCACCTGAACTGGCACCGCACCGCCAAGTCGGACTACGAAGTGTGTTGCATCGACGAGGCCACGGTTATCGCCGCCCGGGGGCACAAGGCCGCCCGGGCCGCCTTCCTGGCCGGTGCCACCGAGCTGGAGATCCACCACGCCTATGTGGTGGCTGCCGGCATCGTGGATCACGAGATGCCCTACGGCAGCATCGTGGCCCTCAACGAGAAGGGCGCCACCCTCCACTACGAGGGCAAGCGGACCTCCGTCCGCAACGGGGCCGTGCTGCTCATCGACGCCGGGGCCCAGGTGCGCGGCTACGCCTCCGACATCACCCGCACCCTGGTCGCTCCTCACTGCGACAGTCGCTTCGCGGCCCTGGTGGCTGGCATGGAGCGCATCGAGCTGGAGCTCTGTGACCTGGTGAAGCCCGCCCTGCCCTATGGCGACCTCCACCACCAGGGGCACCTGCGCATCGCCGCCCTCCTGCAGGAGAGCGGCCTGCTCAAGGTCGGCCCGGAAGAGGCCGTGGAGAAGGGCCTCAGCCGCCCCTTCTTCCCCCATGGCCTGGGCCACCACCTGGGCATCCAGGTGCATGACGTGGCCGGCCGCCAGGGCGCTCCCGATGGCACGCCCACCCCGCCGCCGCCCCAGCACCCCTTCCTGCGCACCACACGCACCATCGACGAGGGCCAGGTCTTCACCGTGGAGCCCGGCCTCTACTTCATCCCCATGCTCCTCCGGCCCTTCCGGGAGAATGAGCACAAGGGCGCCTTCGACTGGGCCCTCATCGACGCCCTGACCCCCTGTGGTGGCATCCGCATCGAGGACAACCTGCTGGTCACCGCCACCGGCCACCGGAACCTCACCCGCCCGCACCTGCCGGACTGAGCCGACCCACCCCCGCCGTTCCCGGGATCACTCCCGCCCCCTCGGAGCCACGATGTTCCTGCGCACCCTCCTGGCCTGCCTCCTCGTCGTCACCAGCCTGGGGGCTCAGAGCGGGGACTCCCTGACCCTGGAGACCCTGTCCCACCCCACCAAGAAGAAGGCCTGGTCCGGACCTGCGGGTACCCGCCTGGAGTGGCTGCCGGATGGGGGCCTGCTCCAGACCCGCCGGGACGGTGACAAGACCGTCCTATCCCGGGTGGACCCCAGCACCTGGGAGGCCAAGCCCTTCCTCGACACGGCCCGCCTGGAGAAGGCCCTGGAGGCCGCGGGCGCCGCCATTCCCAAGGCCCAGACCGCCCTGGGGCGGGGTGGCTTCGTGTGGAACGAAGCCCGCACCGCCTTCCTGGTGGACGTGGCGGATGCCCTCTACCTGGTGGAGGCCGCCTCGGCCACGGCCCGCTGCCTCAGCAAGACCAAGGTTGATGAGCCCACCTTCAGCCCCGACGGGTCCCAGGTGGCCTTCCTTCGGGGCAACGACCTCTACCGCCAGGACGTCGCCAAGGGCACTGAGACGCGCCTCACCCAGGGTGGGGGCGAGACCGTCTTCAACGGCCGCCTGGACTGGGTCTACCAGGAAGAGGTCTATGGCCGGGGCAGCTTCCGAGCCTACTGGTGGGCCCCGGACTCCCGCCGCCTCGCCTACCTCAGCCTGGACGAGACCAAGGTTCCGGTCTTCACCCTCCTGGACGACCGCACTCAGCCCCAGAAGCCCCTCAAGGCCCGCTACCCCAAGGCCGGCGACCCCAACCCCACGGCCCGCCTGGGCGTGGTGGACCTGACCGGAAAGACCACCTGGATGGAGGATCCCTACGCCGCCCAGGAGACCCTCATTGTCCAGGTGGGCTGGGATCCC
>CAITBU010000083.1 GCA_903890595.1 uncultured Holophagaceae bacterium
AACGCCACCATCGCCGGCCTGCAGGAGGCCATCCTCCAGATCCAGGAAGCGGCCCTGGCCATCTCCAGCGCCTCGGGCGAGATCTCCATGGGCAACACCGACCTGAGCCGCCGCACGGAGGAACAGGCCGCCAGCCTGGAAGAGACCGCCAGCAGCATGGAGCAGATCACCAGCAATGTGAACCAGACCGCCGACAACGCCCGGTCCGCCAACACCGAGTCCAGCAAGGCGCGCCAGGTGGCCCAGGATGGCGGCGCTGCTGTCACCCAGGTCATCTCCGCCATGGAGGCCATCAACCAGTCCTCCGCCAAGATCAACGAGATCATCGGTGTGGTGGATGAGATCGCCTTCCAGACCAACCTCCTGGCCCTCAATGCCGCCGTGGAAGCCGCCCGGGCCGGTGAGCAGGGTCGCGGGTTCGCCGTGGTTGCCGCCGAAGTGCGCAACCTGGCCAAGCGCAGCGCCGACGCCGCCAAGGAGATCAAGGGCCTGATCCGCGAGAGCGTGGCCAAGTCCACGGACGGCAACAAGGTCGCCGCCCATGCCGGCGAGACCATCCAGGAAGTGGTGGCCAATGTGCAGCGGGTCACCAGCCTGGTGAGCGAGATTGCGGGCGCCACCCAGGAGCAGAGCACCGGCCTCAACGAGATCAACAAGGCCGTGGTGCAGATGGACGAAGTGACCCAGCAGAACGCCGCGCTGGTGGAGGAATCCGCCGCCGCCGCCGAGTCCCTGGATGCCCAGGCCCATGCCCTCACGGAGATCGTGGCCAAGTTCAAGACCGGCGTGGAAGTGCGCCGCACCGCCACCCAGGCCCGGCCCGCCGCCCATGTAGCCGCCCGCCCCGCCGCCAAGCAGCCCCAGCGCGCCGCCGTGAAGCGGGCCCCCGCCCGCCCCGAGCTGGCCCTGGCCTCGGCCAAGCCCTCGGTCCCGACGCCCCAGGGCGACAAGGACGGCCAGTGGGAAGCCTTCTGAGACCTCTAACCTTCGACTTCAGCCCTGATTCCAAGGAGCAATCATGAGTTTTCTCGACAACATCAAGATGGGCCCCAAGCTCATCGGTTCCTATCTGGTGCTGGCCTTTGTGGCCGCCATCATCGGTGGCGTGGGCATCAAGCAGATCCGGGCCATCGACGCCGCCGACACCGTCCTCTACGAGAAGATGACCGTGCCTCTCGCCGAGATCGGCGACATCCAGCAGCTCTTCCAGCGCCAGCGCGTCAACATCCGGGATGCCATCCTGACGAGCGATGTAGAGCGCTATGGCAAGCGCATCCATGAGATCAACCTGGAGTCAGGCAAGATCGAAGAGAGCTTCGCCAAGACCCTGCTCACGGAGAAGGGCCAGGCTGCCTGGAAGGTCTACAAGGATGCCAGCAACGCCTACGATGGCATCAGCGACCGCACCCTGAAGCTCGTGGAGCAGGGCAAGCCCAAGGAGGCCGAGGCCCTCATGCGGGGCGATGGCTTCAAGGCCAACGAGGCCACCCAGAAAGCCATTGACGACCTGCAGAACATGAAGCTCAAGCTGGCCAAGGAGACCTCGGACGCCAACTCAGCTTTGGCCAGCAGTGCCAGCACCATCATGATGATCCTGATGGCCGTCGGCGCCGCTTTCGGAGTGGGCATCGGCGTGTTCATGACCCGCGCCATCACCCGGCCCCTGGCCCGCTTCAGCGAGGTGCTGGAGGCCGTGGCTGGCGGTGACCTGAGCGTCCGCTCGGACATCAAGAACAAGGACGAGATCGGCGAGATGGGCAACACCCTGAACGCCACCATCGCCGGCCTGCAGGAAGCCATCCTCCAGGTGCAGGAGGCGGCCCTGGCCATCTCCACCGCCTCGGGCGAGATCTCCATGGGCAACACCGACCTGAGCCGCCGCACGGAGGAACAGGCCGCCAGCCTGGAAGAGACCGCCAGCAGCATGGAGCAGATCACCAGCAACGTGAACCAGACCGCCGAGAACGCCCGGTCCGCCAACACCGAGTCCGCCAAGGCGCGCCAGGTGGCCCAGGATGGCGGCGCCGCTGTCACCCAGGTCATCGCGGCCATGGAAGCCATCAACCAGTCCTCCGCCAAGATCAACGAGATCATCGGCGTGGTCGACGAGATCGCCTTCCAG
>CAITBU010000084.1 GCA_903890595.1 uncultured Holophagaceae bacterium
GCCCCCAACGTCTTTGAAACCATCAATGTTTGAGTCATAGACCGCGTTAGGGCAAACCTGGGCGGTTGCCGAAAGTGGCAACGCCAGGAGAAGTGAAACTCGGAGGAAGGTGTTAAGCATGGGTTTGGGGGGCGTCTAACGGAGGAAGCTAACCGGCCCAACCGTGGGCCTGGGGCAGCGTTGATGAGGAAGGATGGTCACGGTTGGGTCCGGGTTGAGCGGGGGGTTAGGCCATTCATGACGGACGCAACAAACCAAACACATAGAGCTTGGTATATATGACCCCATTGGCCGACCCCTGAAGGAGTATCCAAGGATTGGGGTTTAACTGAAGTTGAGATGAAGGGATAGAAACGGTGCCAGCGGCGCTGCGCATGGCAGGAGTGGTTTGCCATGATCTACCGTGGTCGTAGCTGATCGCAATTTCTGCCATTTTGGCATGAACATGCCAGGTGAAGTCCTGTTTCTGGGTTTCACCGCAATCGATTTGGATTGAGTTGGTCGGCATGGTGAATCGGTGCTCCGAAACAACCTGGCCACCCTTGAGAATGCGGTAGCCAATGCCCTGTCGATTCGATGGAACCCGAGCACACCAAGAGTGAGCAACATCCTTGTCATTGCGGGGCGCCCAGGCAAGCCCCCCCTGGACAAGGCAGGTGGTTTTTATCGATTCGCCTGAGGGATAGAGGTATTCGAGGACATACCCTGGTTGGGGGTCATTTATCTGGGGAACGCCTTCATTAGAAAACTCGAAGACGGCTGAGTAAACATCACTCTTCCCGGACCCGAATAGAACTCCTTCAAGGAACATCGACTGAACCGAGCGCAGCACCACGGTCTCATTTGATTCAGTATTGCTGGCCTGAATCGTCTGGCCGCTGAAGCTGTTTGCGGAATTCAGGCTCAGTGAGCAGCAAAGGATAAGTGGAAGACAAGTGCCCATGGAATGGCCTAACTAGGAATTCTGCGACAAGTAGGTTTGTGTAATTGCCGCATAAGTCAGGTGGGGTGATTTGGGAAACGTTGGCATCATGTTCGTTCCGATTTATGGTTTGCATTATCCAAACGTAAGACTTGGCGGATAGGAGGCGATCTGGCGGAAATTCCCAGTCTTTTGGTTTGCGCTGAATTCTTACACCACTTAGGCGCAGTGGGTAGGCTTGTCGAGATTATTTCTCCTCCCTTTGAGGTCAGGTGACCGCGCCAAAGCCCTGCCTTGGCCGGGCCGGCAAGACCCGCCCCAAGGGCACCCTGTGAACGCCCGAGCCCCTCACCTGCTCCCTCAGTTCTCCCCTTCATCCCCTTCATCCCTGTTAGCAAGCAGTTCCTACAGGGACGCAGGGGATAAAGGGGACAGGGCATTCAGGTTTCAATTAAAAACTTTGTAACCAGCGATGCACGGTGATGGACAGTGATTAAAAAGGAGGACGCCCTTCTTGGTGCCTTCTCGGTATCGGCTGCGCCGATACGCGAGACAAACTGAAATCTGGTGCCTTGGTGGCAAGGGCCTTGTTCCTTTGAACCGCCAATCCCTGTCAGCCGGCCTCGGGTCAGACCCACGCCTCCAGGCCTTCCAGGATGTCCCGCACGCCGGGGCCGAAGCGGGCGTTGCTGAGCCAGTCGATGCCGGTGGGCAGGGCCTCGAGGCCGGCGGCCACGCGAGCACGGTGGCCCTGCTCGGGGCGGGGGATGGCGCGCTCGGCGTATTCGTGGCGCACCGCTGAGGCTTCGGAGAGGGCCGGCACCCAGTGCCGCAGGCGGGTCTGGACCCCCTCCCAGGCTTCCAGGTCGGCGGGCTTGCCGAAGGCGCCGCCGATGAAGCTGCGCAGCTGCATGACCCCGGCCGGGGCGGTCTGGGGATCCATCCAGGACGGCACCAGGGAGCCCAGGTAGCCCTGGCCTTCCGGGGGATGGATGAGGAAGCCGAAGCTGTCCTTGAGGTGCGGCAGGGGCGCATGGCGGCTGTGCCAGAGGTCCACGCTGGTGTAGGGAATCGACCCCAATGCAGCGGCACTGCCCGGGGCCACAGGGCCCAGGAGGAGGGCCGCCTCGAAGGCCGGCAGGGCCAGCACCACGCGCTCGGGTTCCCGGACCTCGCCACCGCCAGAGACCCGCCAGCGGCGGCCCGGCAGGGCCTCGAGGCGCTCGGCCCGCAGGCCCGTGCGGACGACAGGCAGGTGCTCAGCGAGCTTGATGGGCAGCTGCCCCATGCCACCCTCGGGCACCACCATGTGGCTGACGCCGCTCTTGCGGATGCCGTTGAACAGGCTGCCCTGAGCCTCCCACTGGCGCAGCTTGGGGATGGCATCGATGGACAGCAGCTCCGGCGGCGCCGCCAGGATGCCCGCCACCATGGCCGGCAGCAGATCCGTGGCCACACCCGGTCCCAGGCGCCGGGCGATGAAGGCCGACAGGCCCTCCTCGGGCTCTGCCGGGCGCACCTTCACAAAGGGTTCGAGCATCATCCGCAGCTTGGTGCCCAGGGACATTAGCGGCGAGATGAGCAGGGCGGGCGGTGCGGCGGGCACAGGAATCAGGTGGCCGCCCTTCCCCACCCAGCGGGCGCCGGTGCCCGGCGACTTGAAGGGCAGGCCGATGGCCGTGAACAGACGATCCACCGCCGTCCCCGGCTGCCACAGCACGCCCTGGGGCCCGGTCTCGATGTGGCCGCCCTCCCAGGGCAGGGTCTTCATCCAGCCGCCCACGGTGGGGGCGGCTTCCCACACTTCCACGGCCTCGCCCCGCTGCTGCAGGTGCCAGGCCGCAGCCAGACCCGTGACGCCACCACCGAGGATGAGGGTGGTCATGGGAGAACCTCCAGGACGCGCCGTGTCAGGCAGCGGACGTAGGCGGGATCGGCGCCGGGGGCGGCGACACGCTGGTAGGTGCGAACGCCAGCCTTGTGGGCCACCTCGCGGTACTCGATGTCGAGCTCGTGCAGGGTCTCGATGTGCTCACTGACGAAGCTCAGCGGCACCACGATGACGTCCTTGCCACCCAGGGCTTCCAGCACGGCCTTCAGGGGCGGCTCCAGCCAGCGCACGGGTCCTGTGCGGCTCTGATAGGCCAGCTGATGCCCGCCCGGCAGGGGGCCCAGGCTCGCCACCAGCGCGTCCATGGTGGCGTGGATCTCCCGCTCGTAGGGGTCCCCGGCCTCGATTTGCCGCACGGGCAGGCTGTGGGCGCTGAAGACCACGGTGGCCTCGGGCAGCTCTTTGAGCGCAGCCCGCAGGGGGCGGGCGAGGGCCTCCAGATAGTCGGGGTCGGTGGCGTAGCTCTCCACGCCGGGCAGCAGCTCCAGGCCAGCCTTGGCCGCCTCTACCGCCAGCTCTCGCAGGCTGGAGCCGGTGGTGGCGCGGCAGTCGTGGGGGTAGAGGGTGACCGGCAGCAGCCGGCGCACGCCGTCCCGATGGAGGGCCTTAAGCAGGCCCGCGGCCCGAGGGGCGGCGTAGCGGAAGCAGAGCTTCACAGCCTCCTCCCGCCCGGCGGCGCGGAGGGCCGTGCGCAGTGCATTGCCCTGATAAGCACTCTCCCGCAGCAGCGGCGAGCCCCCGCCGATCTCGGCATAGCGGCCCCTTGCACCGGGTGCGCGCAGCCGGGCGATGAGGCGGGCGAAATAGGGCTGCAGCCAGGCCGGCCCCGGCAAGCGGATCAGGTCCCGGTCCCCGAAGAGGGCCACCAGGAAGGGTTCCACCTGGGCCAGACTCACCGGACCGCCAAGGTTGAGGAGCAGAATCGCTGTATCTCGCATCGCCTACCACCTTACGCAGGAGGCGGGGTTTCATCTGTCACGGAAATCTGTGGACCCGGCCGGGACGGCGGCGGCCTTAGCGGCATCCCATGGGACACAGACCGCCCGGAGTAACCATGTCCCCCACCCTCTTACCCACCCTGCCCGATGCCGCTCGCCTCTGGCTGCTGGCCCTGACCCAGCCAGTGGACCCAGCGGTGCTGGCCCCCGAGATCGATTCCCTGCTGGGGAAGTGGCGCCACAAGGGGACGCAGTACCAGGCGGACTGGGCCCTGCTGGAGGGCCGCATCCTGGCCATCGCCGAGCCCACCCTGGCGGAGCAGCCCTCGGGCTGCGCCATCGACGGCATGCAGCGGGGACTCGGGCAGGCCCTGGGCCGGCTGGGGCTCAGGCTGGAGGATCC
>CAITBU010000085.1 GCA_903890595.1 uncultured Holophagaceae bacterium
ATCGCCGGCCGGGCACCCCAGTTCGGTGCCGATGTCAGCGGCGGCTTTACCCAGGTGCTGCGAGCTGGCCAGACTGCGGCCGCCGTCCCCTACGTCTACGGTGCCACCTTCGCAACCACCAAGGCTCCCGTTGCTGCCGCCGCCAGCATTTTGGTTACCACTCCCACCCAGGGTGTCATGCAGTACGGCACCACCGCTGCCCCTGCGGGCCACGGCCTCCTGCTGTCCGACACCGCCACTCCCGCCAACGTGGCTGCCGCCCAGAACCAGATGGCCATCTGGGTACTCTCTGGCCTCGTGGCCGATGGTGCATCCTTCCTCGGAGTGCCTACGATCGCCCGTCCGGGTAGCTTCACCGACGTCCCCGGCCTCTTTGGGCCCGAGAGCCTCGTGATCCACTACCCCCTGCCCGAATAACCGGCTGGGTATCGACCAAAAGACGGGGCTTCGGCCCCGTCTTTTGGTTTGTGGGACTGGAGAAGAAAGGGCAGTTAACCACGAAGAAAGGCCGTTCGCCTGCCTTCTTGCCCGTCTTCGTGCGCAGTCATTTATCAGCCCCGGTCGAGCTCCGGGAACGCCGCCAGCAGCTGCTTTCGGGCCTCCAGCAGCTCGGGTACGGCGGGGTCTCGGCGACGCAGGAAGCCCCGGATGGCCTGGAGGTCCTCTCCGGCCCGCTCCAGGACCGGCAGGCCCAGGCCCGCCAGCAGCAGGGCCGCCACGGGCAGCAGGGCCGCCTTGGGGCCCCAGGCGAAGCCTGCGGCGAGGCTCAATACCCCGGCCCAGAGGGGATGGAGCAGAAGGCCCCCCAGCAGCTTGAGGGTGGCGGTCTGGTCTCCTTCGTCCGTGAAGTGGCCCGCAGCCCAGCCCACCAGGCGGTAGGAGGGCCAGTGCAGAAGCGCCAGCGGCCAGAGGAGGGCCGCAGCCCCCAGTCGGATAGCAGCGCCCGGAAGCCAGCGACGGATCTCCGCACCGGGGTAGGGATGGCCCACTTGATCTGGGCGCAGGCCCTTTTCCCGAAGCCAGGCCTGGATCCCACGAACCCGGGCCTCCAGCTCTGCCAGCACCGCGGGGCTGAGGGCCGCCAGGGATGGCACCAGGGCTCGGACCCGCTCCCGCAGGGCCTCCAGGTCCACCCGGCTGCCCGGGGCTTCGGCCAGCAGCCAGCCCAGCTCCTGGGCCAGAGCCAGGCAGCGCACGTCCGGGTCGTGCAGCGTCAGCGGCTGCAGGGCGGCGCGGATGCGGGCGGTGAGCTCGGCCACGGTCTCGTGGCTCTGGCCCCGCTCGGCCAGGTCCGCCCAGGGGATGGGTGGGCCGGTGCGCAGCAGCACCGCATGGCGGAAGGCCGCCTTGTCGCCATAGACCAAGCCCGCCGGGATGATCGACACCGGCACGGGACTGCCCATGGCCATGCGGGCGGCCCCGGTCTTGAGGGGGGCGAGGTCGGCCCCCGAGTGACTGATCCCCTCGGGGAACATGGCCACGGAGCCGCCTGCTGCCAGTGCCTCGTGGACCTTCCGAAAGCTCTCGTGGATGGACGCCGCTGTGGCGCCGCCGTCCTTGGGTCGGGTCACGGGAATGGCCCGGAACAGGCTCAGGAAGGGCCGCAGGGGGGCGATCTTCCACAGGGTGGCCTTGGCCAGCCAGCCCGCTTCCCGGTCCAGGAGGGCGGCTGCAGCCAGGGGGTCCAGCAGGCCGTTGGGATGGTTCAGCAGGATCAGGCAGGGCCCGGCTGGCAGGGGCGGGCCCTCCCGGTGCAGGTCCCGGAACCAGACCCGCCCCAGGAACCGGGCGGCGCTGCGGGCGGCCATATCAGGTCGCCTGGGGGGTGCGGTACCGAGCCCACACCAGGGCGAGGGCGCTCAGGACGATGGCTGGCACCACCAGCGTCAGAGCCTGACCCAGGGCATCACCCCCGCTCAGGCCGAGGTGGTGGAGGGCATCCGCCCGCCGCCCCACCAGCTCTGGGCTGATGGCGTCCCCGAACAAGTGGATGAGCAGGACGTTCACAGCCACCCCCGTGGCCCGGATGCTGGCCGGCAGGCTGCTGACAACGAGGGCATTCACGGGGCTGGTATTCACGAACAGGAGGAACATGCCCAGGAAGAAGAGCGCATAGGTGGTGCCCAGGTGGTGGGTGCCCAGGGCCCAGGCCACCACCGGTGCCGCCAGCAGGAGCGTGACACCGGAGAGGCCGATTCCCGCATTGGGCCACCGGTGCTGCCAGCGGTCCGTGACCCAGCCGCCCAGGAAGGTCCCCAGGATGCCCGTGACCACCGCCAGGGCCCCGAACACCAGGCCCGCCTTCGAGGTGCTGATCCCGTACCGGCGCTGGAGCAGGGTTGGTCCCCAGGTGCTCAGGCCGCCCATGGCGAAGGTGTAGGCGATGTAGCTGGCGGTGCAGGCCAGCCAGACCCGGTTAAAAAAGACATGGCGGAGGCGGTGAAAGTAGGAGGTGCCCGCATCCACATCCCGCTCCGAGTCCATCCCGCCCCGCTGGGGATCCGCCTGGAAGGCCATCCAGAGGGCAAAGGCCAGTCCGGGCAGCCCAGCCACCAGGAAGGAGGCCCGCCAGCCCCAGGCCCCGGCCACCATCCCACCCATGCCGTAGCCCAGGGCGCTGCCCACCGGAATGGCCAGGTAGAACCAGGTGAAGTTCCGGGCGCGGTCGGACTCATGAAACCCGTCCGCCAGCATGGTCGGTCCCAGGCTGGCGTAGGCGGCCTCGCCCACCCCCACCAGGGCCCGCATGACGAGCAGGCCCGAGTAACTGTGGACGAAGGCCGCCCCAACGGTCGCCAGGCTCCAGAGGGCCACGCCCGCCGCCACCAGCCGGGGCCGGTGGAAGCGGTCCGCCAGATAGCCAAAGAGGGGCGCGGCGCACATGTACACCGCAATGAAGACAAAGGTCAGGCGCCCCAGCTGGGCGTTGGACAGGTGCAGCTCCCGACCCAGCGGTTCCAGAACCGCAGCCACGACATACCGATCCATGTAGTTCACCAGGTTGATCCCGGTGAGCAACAGGAGCAGTCGTCGTGCCTCGGTCACGTCGCCGGGCCCGGGTGCTTACTTCTTGGGGGCGGGGGCAGCAGCCTTGGGGGCAGCGGGCTTGGCAGCCGCGGGGGCTGCGGCAGGCTTGGCAGCAGCGGCAGGCTCGCTGGCATCCAGGCGCTTGGAGACTTCGGCGGTGAAAGCCTTCAGCCAGACCTCATCACCCCAGGAGAGGATCTGCAGGGCCTGGTCGGACAGCACGATGTTCAGCTTCTGCTCCTTGGCCATGGCCTCGACGATGGGGGCCGCCAGCTTGGTGATGGCCTCGCCAACCTTCTTTTCCACCCGCTGATACTCCTGCTGGCTGTCCTCCTGCATCTTCTTGGCCTCGAACTCGATGTCCCGGAACTTCTTGGCCAGGGCCTCCTTCTTGTCGGGGTCAAGGCTGGGGGAGTTCAGCTGCTGCTGCATGGTCTGGAGCTCCTGACCCTTGGCCTGGAGCTTCTCCTGCAGGTTCTTGCCGGTGATCTCCAGCTCAGAGAAGATGGCGCCGGCCTTCTTCGAGCTGCGCACCAGCTGATTGATGCTGAAGAAGGCGAAGCGGGGAGCTTCCTGGGCAACGATAGGGGTGGACAGGGCTGCAGAAAGGCAAAGGGCTGCCACGGCGGGGGCAAGCAGGCGCATGGGAATCTCCAAAAGGGGAAGAGGAATTATAGCCGAGATCTTTAAGCAGGTCAGAAGGTGGTCCCAATGGAGAACTGGAAGTCAGTCCGGCCCTCGGTATCGAAGGGATAGGGATTCAGCTTCCGGGCCCAGATGAGGCGCAACGGTGCAGGGCTGATGGGCAGGAAGAAGCGGAACTCCAGACCGGCGGACCGCACCAGGGTGGGGTTCCGGAAGGCATAGCTATTCCCGCTGGCATCCTTGTAGGTGATCAGGTCCCGGCTAAAGATCCGGGTACCCGTGCCCCAGGCATTGCCCGCATCGTAGAAGGCCACCAGGCGGAACTGGTCCGCGATCTTGAACTGGTACTCCATGTTGGTGACGAACTGCTTGTTGCCACCCACCACGACAGCCTGCCCGATGTTGTCCAGGAGGATGGAGCCAACCTGACCGAAGCGGTAGCCACGGATGCTGTTCTCACCGCCGGGCCGGTAGAGGTCGAAGAGCGGCAGCTCATCGTGGCCCAGGTTCTGGAGATAGCCGTAGTTGACGTTGAAGGCAAAGATATGGCGGTCAGCCACGTTGGCGAACTTGGCAAAGTCCCAAGTGGCCCGCAGGAACGGCTTGTCCCCGCCGAACTGCCAGCCGCCGTACTCCAGGCTGAAGGCGATCCGGGTGCCCTGGGTGGGCTTGAACTGGTGGTTCACGGTGCTGTAGGACAGGCTCTGGCTAAAGGTGGAGGTCAGCTGATTGGGCGTGTCCCGGAAATAGAAGTTTCGTCCGCCTTCGATGCGAATCAGCCGGTAGCTGAAGCCCGTGGAGTAGGTGGTGAAGAAGGCCAGGGGGCTTTCCGGGAACCAGTTGCTGAGGCGGGCCCCCACGCTGAGGCCCAAGCTGCGGCTGAACTGCTTGTAGGCATTGGCGATGCCAACTCGGGAAGCGTCGTAATCGGCCGTACCGTTGGAGACCGTGGTCGAGAAGCTGTAGGGCAAGTCGAAGACAAAGGGCTCGGTGAAGCCAACGGAGATGTTCTTGGAGTACTTGCCACCGTTGTAGCTGACCGACAGCGTCTCACCGCCACCACCGAGGTTGCGGGTGGAGAAGCTCACGCCCAGGGAGAAGCCAAAGAGGGAGCCGTAGCCACCCTGGAACAGCAGCTCGTTGACGCCGGACTCTTCGCCGCGCACCACGATATCCACCTGCGGCTTGTCCGGCACCAGATCGACCTTGGGCTCGGAGCTCTTCACGTCGAAGAAACTCAGCTGGCTGATGCTCAGCAGCGAGTCCTTAAAGCGCTCGGCTTGGAAAAGGTCGCCCTCGCGCATGAGCATGCTGCGGCGCAACACCTTGTCCTTGGTGGTGAGGTTGCCCTCGAACTCGATGCGACGAACCGTGTGGGGCTCGCCCTCGTCCATCTTGAGGATGGTGTCCACCTTCTTGACCCCATCTTCGTCCCGAAGCTCAAAGCGCTTGTCGGCACGGAAGAGGATGTAGCCCTGGTTGGAGTAGGCCTCCTTGAGCTTGTCCACGGTCTGGTTGACCGAGTCCAGGTCATAGGGCACTGGCATCTCACCCGCCTTGGGCTGGGTGGTGGAAGACTTGATGTTAAAGAACTTTCGCAGGAAGGAGTGGTTGTCCCGCTTCACTTCTGCGTACTTGTCGGTGTAGAAGTTGCCTCGGAAGAGCTTGGCCCCCTCGACCTTGAAGGCGCCTTCGTAGTACTTGTCGCCCTCCAGGATGGGGATGGTCAGCTTGGCCCGCAGGTCGTACTTCGGAGACTTGGCTTCCCTGAGCAGCGTCTCGTTCTTGGCCTTCTGCTTGGCGGTGGTGAGGTCCTCCACCTCGACCAGGGGCTTCCCGATAAAGACGTCCTTGTAGCCCAGCTTCCAGTAAGCCTTCTTGAGGTTGTCGAGGTCCTCTTCCATGTTCTTGTCGACCAGCAGGTCGTGGGTGGTGAGCCAGCTGAACATCCAGTGCTGGCGGGTCTTCTCCATCACGCTCCGCAGCTGGGAGGTGCTGAAGACCTTGTTGCCCCTGAAGTTGACGGCGTAGATCTTGGCCTTACCGCCCTCCTTCACATCAAACACCAGGCGGGCCGCGCCGCCGGCCATGGGCTCGAGGGTGATGTCCACCACGGGGCTGCGGAAGCCCTTCTCACCGGCCTGCTCGACGATCAAGTTTTTGATCTTACGGGCGGATTCCGGGTCGTAGACCGTGTCCGGGTTGATGGTGAGCTTCTTCTCCTTGACCTTGTCCTTGAGGTTGGTGAGGCCCACCTCGGTCCCGCCGCGGTAGTCGATCTCCTTGATGAGGGGTCGCTCCTTGATGCGGATGATGAGCTTCTTGCCGCCCTTGGCGTCCTCCAGCTCCATCTTGATGTCGTCGAAAGAGCCGGTCTCCCACAGCTTGTCGATGATCGCCGTAAAGTCGATGCTGCGCAGGTCGTCGCCGACCTTGAGGCCGGACTTGAAGATCACCGTCTCCGAGGTCTGCTTCTGGGAGCCGACCACCTCGATGACGACGATGGGTTCGATTTCCTGAGCCGCGAGGGGCAGACAGGCACCGGCTGCAAGGAACAGGGGCAAGGCACCCGACAGCAACCGGGGACGGACCCGGTTCCAGACCATGTTTCGCTGCGTCATTCAGGCACTCCGACCAGTTGGGGTTCCTGGCCAGCGGCCACGTCTCCGGAATCAGACAGGGATGGGACCAGCTTCTCGTCCACCAGATCGAAGTTCACCACGCCGGAAGGCATGTCTTCCTGGCCCACCATCAGCTCGGCGAGGGGATCCTCGACCTGCTTCTGGATGGCCCGACGGAGGGGACGAGCGCCATAGGCCCGGTCCCGCAGCGTGGTCTTCACGAGCCAGTCGCAGGCCGCATCCGTGAGGGTGACGGCCAGCTTGTGCTTCTGGAGCGTGATGTTGAGGTCCTCCACCAGCAGGCGGACGATCTTGCGCAGTTCATCGTCGCCCAGGCGGTTGAACACCACGATCTCGTCGATGCGGTTCAGGAACTCAGGGGGGAAGGAGCGCTTGAGGACCTTCATGGCGTCCCCGGTCTTGGCGTCTGGACGGCCGTCCTGCTCGACGAAGCCGAGCGACTTTTCCGACAGCAGCTCTCGGCTGCCCACGTTGGAGGTCATGATGATGATGGTGTTCTTGAAGTCCACCAAGTTCCCGAAGGCATCCGAGGCCTGGCCGTCGTCAAAGATCGACAACAGGATGTTTATGAGGTCGGGGTGGGCCTTCTCGATTTCATCGAAGAGCAGCACGCAGTAGGGATTCCGCCGGATGCGGTCCGTGAGCATGCCGCCTTCCTCATAGCCGACGTAGCCCGGAGGGGCCCCGAGCAGCTTGGAGACTTCGTGCTTCTCCATGTACTCGGACATGTCGAAGCGGATCATCTTCTTGGGATCGCCGAACAGGAAATCCGCCAGGGTTTTCGCCAGCTCCGTCTTGCCCACGCCCGTGGGGCCCAGGAACAGGAAGGAGCCCATGGGGCGGTTGGGGTTCTTGAGGCCGGTCCGGGCCCGGCGCACGGCGCGCACCACGGCGCTCACCGCTTCCGGCTGGCCGATGACCCGCTCGTTCAGGCGGGGCTCCATGTTGATCAGGACGGCCTTCTCGTCGCCCTTGAGGGCCTTCACGGGGATGCCGGTCCAGCTGGCAACGACGTCCTCGACATCCTGCTCGGTGACCTCGGGGAAGTTGGAGTAGTCCTCGTCCGTCAGCTCCGTGCGGTGCTTCTGGATCTCCTCCCGCAGCTGCAGCTCCTTCTGGCGGAGCAGCACCGCGCGCTCGAAGTCCCGACTCAGGACGGCCTCGTTCATCTCGTTGATGACGCGGTGCAGCTCCTCTTCGTGGACGTGGGCCTCGGTGGCCACGTTGGCCGGCCCTACCCGCAGCTTCACCCGGGCCCCGGCCTCGTCCAGCAGGTCGATGGCCTTGTCGGGGAGGAAGCGGTCCGTGATGTAGCGGTTGGACAGGTAGACCGAGGCCTCCATGGTCTTCTGCGCATAGCGAACGCGGTGGAACATCTCGTAGCGGTTGCGGATGCCTTCGATGATGCGGAGACTCTCGGCCTCGTCCGGCGGATTCACGGTCACCGGCTGGAAGCGGCGCACCAGGCTGCGGTCCTTGTCGATGTACTTGGCGTATTCCTTGTGCGTGGTGGCGCCGATGCACTGGATCTCGCCCCGGCTGAGGGCCGGCTTCAGGATGTTGGCCGCGTCCAGGCTGCCTTCGGCCGCCCCGGTGCCGATGAGGCTGTGGATCTCATCGATGAACAGCACCACGCTGGTGTCCTTGCTGGCCTCGGCGATGATGGACTTGAGGCGCTCCTCGAACTGGCCGCGGTACTTGGTGCCCGCCACGACGAGGCTGAGGTCCAGGGCGTAGATGCGCTTGTCGGCCAGGCTGGGCGGCACCATGCCCTCGTGGATCTTCTGGGCCAGGCCCTCCACGATGGCGGTCTTACCCACGCCCGCCTCACCCAGGAGGATCGGGTTGTTCTTCCGGCGGCGGCTGAGGATCTGGATGATGCGATCCACCTCCTGGTCCCGGCCGATGAGGTTGTCGAAGATGCCCCGCTCTGCCATCTCGGACAGGTTCCGGGCGAACTCGGAGAGCAGCGGATGCTCCTTCTTCTTCTTGGCGATCTTCTCTTCCTTGCTGCTCTCGAGGAGGATCTCCTTGGCAGCGATCAGATCGGCCCCGGCCTCCTTGAGCAGGCGGCCCGCCAGGCAGCCCTCTTCCTTCAGCATGCCCAGCAGCAGGTGCTCGGCCCCCACGTGCTTGTGGTTGAGCTTGGCGCTCTCGGCCGTGGCGTGCTGGAGGATGTGCTTGACCTCCTCCTCCATGGGGATGTCGATGCTGGTGCTGCTGGGGGTGATCTTGCGGTCCTTGGGGGTGAGCGCCGCCACCAGGCGCTCCCGCAACGTGCTGGTCTGGACGCCCATGCGCTCCAGGAGCTGGGTGCTGGTCTTCTCGGACTCCCGCAGGAGGCCCAGGAGCAGGTGCCCGCTCTGGATGCTTTCAGAACCGAACTGGCTGGCCTCGTAGCGGGCAAAGAACATCACCCGACGGGCTTTTTCTGTAAATTTCTCGAACACGGGACGCCCTTCCGGGGTAGGGATGACACCGGGGCCGGAATGGTTCCGATGCAGTCTCCCAGGGTAGCGCCTTCCGCCCCCCTTGTCCCGGCCTGCAACGTCTCTGGGAGGGACAGGAGCCCCAGGCGGCGCTATCCTGGAAGGCTTGGAGGGCACCATGAGCCTGGCAGGGACCAATCTGGCCATTCTGGGCCTCCAGTGGGGCGATGAGGGCAAGGGCAAGGTCGTGGACCTGCTCAGCCCCCGCTTCCGCCACGTGGTCCGCTTCCAGGGCGGGAATAATGCGGGCCACACCGTGGTCGTGGACGGCGTCAGTATCGCCCTGCACCAGGTGCCCAGCGGCGCCCTGCATCCCGGCTGCTTCCTGGTGGTCGGCAGCGGCGTGGTGCTCAACCTGGAGGTCTTCCAGCAGGAGCTGGACCGCCTCTCCGCCCGGGGCTTCGACCTGAGCGACCGCCTCCTGCTGTCCGAGAAGGCCCACATCATCCTCCCCCACCACATCGCCCTGGATCAGTGGCGCGAGGTGCGGGCCGACAAGGTGGGCGCCAAGATCGGCACCACCGGCCGCGGCATTGGGCCTGCCTACGAGATGAAGGCCGCCCGCATGGGCATCCGCCTGGGCGACCTGCGCCACCCCGAGACCCTGGCCGAGCGCATCCTCCCGGGCTACGAGGAGGTCCGCATCCGCCTCGGCGCCGACGCCCCCTTGCCCTCCCTCGAGGAGGTGGTGGCGGGCCTGCTGCGCATCTCGGCACCCTTCATGCGCTTCATCGGCGATGCCCAGGGCCACCTGCAGGACGCCTGGGGCCGGGGCGAGAGCATTCTCTTCGAAGGCGCCCAGGCCACCCTCCTGGACATTGACCACGGCACCTACCCCTTTGTCACCTCCAGCAACTGCAGCCTGGGCGGCCTCTTCACGGGCACCGGCCTACCCCCCAAGGCCGTGGACAAGGTCCTGGGCATCGCCAAGGCCTACACCACCCGGGTGGGCGCCGGCCCCTTCCCTGCCGAGCTGCTGGATGCCACCGGCGAGCGCCTGCGCCAGGTGGGCCGCGAGTTCGGCACCACCACGGGCCGGCCCCGCCGCTGCGGCTGGTTTGATGCCCCCATCACCGCCCACGCCTGCCGCACCAACGGCGTGGATGGCCTGGCCATCATGAAGCTCGACGTCATGGACGGCATGGACGAGGTGGGCCTCATTGTGGGCTACCGCACCGGCGAGGGCACCCTCACCACCAAGCTGCCCAGCTGCGCCGCCGACTGGCAGGACCTCCGCCCCGAGGTGCGCATGTTCAAGGGCTGGGACACCACCCGCGGCGTCACCGATCCCGCCAACCTGCCCACCGAAGCCCGCGCCTACCTGGATGCCCTCATGGACTCCGTGCAGGTGCCCCTCACCTACCTCAGCACCGGCCCTGATCGGGCCGAGGGCTACGTGGTGCCGGGCACTGTCCTGGAACCCCTCCTGGGCGGCCTCTCAGGTTGACCAGAGCCCCATTCAAGGGCACACTGATCGTCCTGCCCAACCGGGCACCGCACGCCCGCGTGCACTGCGCACTTGAGGGTTCGCAGGCCCGGATCCATCGGCAAGGGCCCTTAGCTCAGCGGTAGAGCAGCGGCCTTTTAAGCCGTTGGTCGCGGGTTCAA
Source organism: uncultured Holophagaceae bacterium (assembly GCA_903890595.1). Lineage (GTDB taxonomy): Bacteria > Acidobacteriota > Holophagae > Holophagales > Holophagaceae > Geothrix. Next base: position 10,412 of record CAITBU010000085.1, read on the forward strand.
ATCCCGCAGGGCCCACCAAGTTCCACCCCATGGGGCTATCGTCTAGGGGTCAGGACACCGCCCTTTCACGGCGGTAACACGGGTTCAAATCCCGTTAGCCCTACCAGCAAACACCCTAGAGAAATCTAGGGTGTTCTTGTATAAAGGCGGCTTTACGAGTCGCAATAATTGGCTCAACTTGCATACGGCTTGCATGGGTGGTTTGGGATGGAGCGGAATCGAGTGGGATTTCAACTCACCCGAGGTCACAAAGGCCGCTCACCGGCTGAGTGTGGAATCCCAGCGAAGCCATCCCTGATGTCGCCTTGGCGAACTGGTCTTTGGTGTTGCTGGCGGCTTGCTGGGCAAGGTCGGGGTTGCCGAGCAACTCACCGAGCGGCAACGACCTCATATTTTGTGGACGAGAGCTGGGCCTTGATCACCTTGACGCTGGTGTAGCCATTCGTGGCCAGAATGTCCTCGACCTGGGGAACGGTGGTATCGCATCTCACGCCGATGATGACCTCCCGGAGGTCGATGGTGCCGGGACCGAAGTAGGAGAAGTAGAGGTTGGGTTCGAGGGAGTCTGGATCATCGAGGTCCAAAAACACCCTCGACTCGTTCTCGTATCGCCACAGCTCATACTTGGAGGTCAGCCACTTGAGAACCCCAGCATCCTTCTCCGGGCCGTCGGGAAGGTCGAGGAGGCCAAGAAACCAATCCTCTGGAAGGAGGTCTGGGGAGTAGGTAACCGGAGTAGGGGCCTCGCCATTCCGGACGAAGCCAAGTGCCATCCCCCGGTGAGAATTCGCGTAGTGAGACCACATGACGGGGTCGCCCCACAGCTCCGAGAAGCACAGCATGCCCTTGGCCCTATTTAGATCGGCTTTGGTTCTTTCCACCGCGGCGATCAATTCCGGATCAGCCGAGGCGATCGGCAACAACTCATAGGGGTCATTCAGCTCTGCGATGCGCGAGATTTTTAGGCGCTTCTGGGTGATGTTCTTGATGGCATGGTCCCTGGACATGAAGTTGTAGAGCATCTATGACCTCGTCCTACAAGGCCATTGGAGGAAGGGCATTGACGATCTTCATCGTCTCGAGGCTGACCGTGATGACGCGCTGGAAGAGTTCTAGGGGGTATTTGGGGTTGCCCATGGTTTCGGTGGCCCAGGCGTTGGCGTCGTTGACGATGCCGCTGTCCTTGTCGGTCTTGACGCACTGGCGTTCTACAACCCAGTCAAGGGCGCTCTTGCCGTTCACCACATAGGCATAGGCTTCCAGGGGGATGCCCTTGAGGGTGATTTGGTCGTTATAGACGAGCATCGTCTTGTCGTCCACCGTCTTGCCATCTTCCTTGGCCTTGCCGTAGCGCATCTTCTCGACCCGGTAGGAGGCATCACTCACCGGGCCCGAGGTCACCACCTCCACCGGATGCATGGGAACCGACTCGAAATTCAGATGGAGGGCGGCTAGCGCTCGTCCTGCCTTGGAAAAGATCCAAAAGTCTTCAGTGGTCTTCACGCAGGGTATGCGGGGCAACTCCTTGCAGAGGTTGTCAGCGTAGCTCGCGCAATATTCTGGGGAGTGGAGCAGCCCATAAATATAGTAGAAAAGGGCTTCCTTTGTGAGGTTCTCACCCGGGTATGCCGCCTGGAAGTGAGCCAGTCCCTGGTTCGTGATGCCATCGCGCCGAGTAGACTGTGGCGGCCCTTCCTCGAAGAGGCCGGGCTGGCTGGCCTTTGCGGGCTCGTCGTAGAGGTAGAGGGGGAAGCACTGGCCTTTTGAGATCATCTCCAGGTCCGGAATTCGGTCTGAGATGAACGCACAAAATTCCTTGGTTGATCCACGCCCGGTAGTAAGGATGACAAGGTTCTTTGCGTCACAGTTGGGAAAAATTTTCGGCATCTGGTAGGGGCTCCAGATGCATGAACGATCAAAGTAAAAATACATCGGCGCAAATGGCCGGTAGCTAGCCTTGACGATCGCTTGCTCTGAGTATGAAATCGCTTTGTCAGATGCTACGCCTTGGAAGAGTTTGTCGTCCCAAGCGATCTTTTGCTCGTCCTTTTCGACAAATTTCACGGCCTGCATTTGGGTTGAAGCGGCTTGATAGGCGAGAGTGAGTTCCTCGAAATAGGTCCCCTTCTCGCGCTCACTGGCCGCAGCTTGGCGGAACGAGGAGAGCAGGCTGGTGAAGGCGGACATTCAGCTCCTGTGGGAAGGCTACTTGGATAGTAGGGGCTGGCTGCCCTGCCGACAAACCGGTGGACGCCCGTCCTCGGTCTGACGCTGCGCACGGTATGAAGCCTCAGTGGAAGGCCATTCATCCAACAGAGGCAGGGCGTTCACCGTGATTGAAATTTATTTTACTTATTTTCAATAGTTTACGAATTTGGATTGCGTCGATCCACCCCCTTGGGGGGGGGTAACGGCTGGCCCAGGGAGGCGCACATCCCGCGCCAGGGGCCCGTCGCGGCCCGATCCGGTCGGGTGATCCTTCATGCGCCGCCGGGTGTTCCGGCTGGCAGAAACGGAGCATGACCCATGGCCAAGCACTCACACACCGCCGGTTCTTCACCGCTCTCCAAAACCTAGCCAGTTCTGCTCCCCAGAAGTAGGCCACACCTGAAACTGGGACTGAGCAACTGAAGTTGCAGTCCTCGATCCAGAGCAGCACCCGGAGCGCAGGCCGTAGGCCGGAGCGCAGGGTGCTGCTCTGGATCGGCCGTTTTTCGCGGTTGGGGTTCAGCCCTGGGGGTCGCGCAGGGAAACGCCGTTGATCCGGACCGTCTTGCAGCGGTGCCGCAGGCGGCTCAGCAGCGCCTCAACCAGCCCCGGGTTGCCCAGGAAGTTCTGCCACTCCGGGAAGTCCAGGTTGGTGGTGATGATCGTGGGCAGGCGGTTGTAGCGCTCTTCCATCAGCTTGAAAAAGATGTTGGTTTGCTCTGGCTTGATATTCAGATATCCCAGCTCGTCGATCAGCAGTACCGGAATCCGGGACAGGTGGTCGAGCAGCTTGCGAGATGAGCGATCCGCCAACGAGGCATACATCTCGTCGAACAGGTCCTGGGCGCGGATAAACAACCCCCGGTGGCCGTTCTGGAGGGCCTTGAGTAGGATCCCCGAGGCCAGCCCGGTCTTCCCAACACCGGTTGGGCCGATGAACACGATGTTCTCGGCCTTGGCGATGAAGTCCAGCTCACTGAAGGAACGGATCTGGCGCTGGTTGACCTCGGGCTGCTTTTTGAACGGAAAACTCTCCAGGGTCCAACTCTCCGGTAGCCGCGCCTGGCGGATCCGATAGGCCAACGCTGACTCCTGACGGTTGTGCCACTGCGCCCGGAGCAGCCGGGCCAGGAATTCCTCGTAGGAGGGCTGCTCCTTGGCCGCCTCTACGAGCTCCTGATCCAGGATCTCGGCCATCCGGCCCAGGCGCAGGTTCTTGAGTAGCTGCTCGAGATCATCCTTCATGGCGCACCTCCTATGCGCCACCCTACGGGCGGCCCCTGCGGGGTCGTGGCGCTCCGCTCATGCTTCACGCTCATGGGAGTCCTCCTCTGGGTCATGGCTAGGGTCGCCGACGGCGTTTCCCAGCACGAAGTAGTCCTTGGCGATATGCCTGAGCACCATCCGGTCGAGCCGGTCCAGGTCGAATAGCCCATACTCCTGGGCGGTCTGGATCGCTGCCAGCAGCGGCGCTCGCGGGTAATCCCGGACCATGGCCATCAGCCGCCGGAGCATCCGCAGGGTTCGGCCCGGATGACGGGTTCGGAAGGCTGCCACGTAGTCGCCGAGGGCTGGCTCGGTCAGCAGCAGCTCCTCCTCCTCTGGCATGGTGGCCCTCCTCGAGCGACCTTGGCCCCGCGGCGGCCGGTGCTCCGGCGACATCACCCGCTGGTGGAGAGCCTCCATCACCTTGGTGTGGGTGGCCACCTCCCTGTGGGCATCAAAGACCTCGATCCGATCCTTGGTCTCCCGGATTTCCAGCCGCCTCCCGATGAGGGTGTAGGGCACGGAATAGCGGTTGCTGCCGACACTGACGAATCCTTCCACATCCGCTATCCGGTGGTGGAGCTGATAGACAGTGGGGACCCAGATCGGCAGCGGCTTGAGGTGGACCCGCTCCTGGAGGAACAACTCCCTGGGGCTGGCCTGCAGGCTCCGTTTGCGGGTGGCGTTCACCTTCTCGCACCAGGCCCGGGCCTGCTGGTTCAGGTCTGCGAAATCCCGGAATTCCCGGCCGGCCAGGAAGTTGTTCTCGATATGGTCAAACGGCCGCTCCACCCGGGCGCTGCGGTTGGCATCCCCGACCCGATGCGCCCGGAACTGGAACCCGAACCGCTCGCCGAAGGCCACCATCTCAGGCACGGCGATCATGTTGGCCCCCGTGCCCTGCTGGACCACGACGTGGGTGTTGTCGATCATGCAGCGCCCACAGGCGCCACCAAAGAACTCCAGGGCCTCGGTGAGGAACACCTTGGCCCAGAACCGATTGAAGGTCGGGTAGTACTGGTGGAACAGCATTCGGCTGTGGCAGAGCACGAGACTGGCGTCCTGGAGAAGGAGCACCTTGTCGTTGATCCGCACCCGGTGCGGAGAGGTGTCGTGCTGCATCTCCTCACCGGGTTCGAAGTGGTACTGCCCCGCCGGCTTGGGGGGCTCGAAACCGATCCCGTGGCGACGGCAGAACCCGGTCAGGGCCTGGTAGGACAACACCGCACCGCGGTCGAGCAGCTTCTCATGGACGCGGATCAGGTTCCCTTTGCAGGCCGGGAGCAGAGCCAGGATCTCCTCCTGATGGGCCTCTGCCTTTTCTGGACGCAGGAACTCGGGGACCGCAGGGCTGCCCACAGCCAGCACACGGTTCACCGTATCCCTGGAAACCCCAACGGCACGGGCGATGGCGCGAATCGAATGCCTCTGCTGGCGGAGCACCAGGATGGCGCTCCGGATTGACTGGTCAAGCATGGGGCAGGTCCCTTTCGCTTCGCTGGAACAGGGCCTGGCAATCCAGGATGGTCTGCCGCAGGGCTGCGCTGGCTTCCTGGACTTCTGCGGGCGAGCGGTGCAGCAGGAAGATGGTGCCATTGCGCAGGTGCAGCCGAGCCCGGCGGGCGATGGCAGACAGGGTTCCCAGGTCCTCCAGCCAGAGATGGAACGGACCCCGCAACTGCTCTGGCGCCTCCACCGCCCGCAGGCTGCGGAGAAAGAGCACCGGATCGGCCAGCAGTCGCTCCCGGGCCTCAGGCTTGCCCTGCTCCCAGCCGGCCTTCAGTGCCACCGCCTCACGGGTGGTGAAGGTTGTCTTCACCAGAGCGTTGCAGAGCCGCAGGCAATCCCGGCGGTTGGCGCGCGCCAACGGCACCAGAACCTTCATCGCAGTGTGGGCGGAGAGCCGGCCAAACCGCACATGCTCCTGCACCGCACTGGGCAGTTCCTGGACCAGTGCCAGTCGGCGGGACACCCAACTCGCGGTCCGGTCAAAGCGCCGGGCCAGTTCCTCAGGGGGAATCCGAAACCGGTCCCGCAATTCGCGGAGGAACCACGCCTGCTCCAGGGGGCCATCCGGCTCCGCAGTGCGCATCATCCGCTCCAGCAGCAGGGCGTCGGCCTCGTCCAGGTCCCAGAGCGTGGCCTCGAGCGTGTCCTGCTTCAACCGCCGCAGCGCCCGAAACCTCTTGTAGCCATCCAGAAGGACATAACGGTCCTGGCCAAGGGCCAGCACCACCACCGGGACCTTCTGGCCGTTGTCGGCCAGGGCCGCAAGGAGCTGCCGCTCTGCCTGGGGGTTGTGCCGGCGCAAATGCTCGTAGCGGAGATCGAGCTGGTGGAACTCCAATTCCATGGCGGCACCCGGCAGGTTGGTTCGGGAACAGCCTATGGATGACCAGGGCGGAAACCTATCGCGTCTCGCGCCGGGTCAAGGAGGACTTTGTTGTAAACCAATTCCTTTCAAATAGCTGGAGCGGTATCGCGTCTCGCACCCCTTGGAGGAGGACTTTCGCGCTACCTCCCCATATTCATTGCTTTAGGCGGGTATCGCGTCTCGCGCCACCTGGAGGAGGACTTTCCCCGTTTCCTCCACCAACACCGCCACCTTCAACCCGACCTCGTCCTTGGCAATGGCCCAATCGATCAGGTTCAGGGGGTCAGGTTGTCGCCCCCGCTGCTCTGGGGGATCGTCCTTCACCAACCTGGTCACCAGCCGGGTGTGCTGGTCGTAGCCGGGATTCCTGTCGTGCCATTTGGCGCAGGCCCGCCGATGCCACTCTTTCTTGCAGGCAGCCAGGCCACAGGTGTGCTGGCGCTCCCCCTGTCTGGCGTTGGGATAGAACCACTTCCCGCACACCCCGCAAGGCCGGTTCCCCGCCATGGCTGGCCTCCTGGATATCCAAGCCTGCCCGATGGCCTGACGCTAAACCTAGCAGGGCCAGGGTGGCCGATTCTGGAGAGCAGCCAGCCTCAGTTAGCGGAAACCGGAGAAACCAGCAGCAGGTGGCCTACTTTTGGAGAGCAGACACCTGACGATTCTGGAGAGCGTTGAAGGCCGGTTCTAGCCAGGCGAAGCAGGACCAGAACAGGGACCCCATCCACAGGTCGGCCTACGGGATGGAGGAGGCCGCGACTTCCCTCGGCATCAGCCGCACGGCGATCTACCTCCTCCGCAAGGAGGGGAAACTTCAGGTGGTTCGCATCGGTAGGCGCACTTTGGTCCCGGTCGGGGAGGTAGATGCCCTGATGGCCCGCCTCCAGGGCCTCGAGCCCTGGGTGGCCTAACCCTGCCCGACCTGCACATGCGCTCGAGCACAAAATGACTTTAAGTTTATTCATATCTATTGTAAAGAACGCATCACTGTCGCTTCCCCCTATCCCGAAGATCACAAACAGGAGCACCCCATGCTTTATCAGGCAATCCCGAACGCTGGACCTCTATCCACCTTCGACTTCAGAGGTGAGCGTGTCCGCGTGACCATCCTTGATGGCGACCCCTGGTGGGTCGCCGCCGATGTCTGCTCTGTGCTGGACATCAGTAACCCGACCATGGCGCTGGAGCGCCTCGATTCTGATGAGAAGGGCACCCTCAGTTCAACTGAGGGTGGTCCTGCTCGGCGCACCATCAACGAACCCGGCCTTTACTCTCTCATTCTTGGGAGTCGGAAGTCCCAGGCCAAGGCATTCAAGCGGTGGATCACCCACGAGGTCATCCCTGCCATCCGAAAGACCGGGCGGTTCTCTGTCGCGGCCGAGTCGGGGGCCCAGCATCTCGCGGACCTCTCCAAGACCGAGACGCTCCGGCTGGCCCTCGCCATTGCCGACGAGCGGGATGCCCTCAAGGCCACCATCGGCGTTCTGGCACCAAAGGCCAGTGGTCTGGACCGCATTGCGGCGGCCGATGGGTCCCTCTGCATCTCCACCGCTGCCAAGTGCCTCAAGGTCCCGCCGAGCCTCCTGTTCCGGTTGTTGTTCACGAAGGAGTGGATCTTCCGGCGCCAGAAGTGCGCCCCCTGGACCGCATACCAGGAGCGGATCGACTCGGGGATGATGGCCATGAAGGTTGCGACCCTTACCCGTTCCGATGGATCCAAGCGGGTGTTCGAGCAGGCCGTCATCACCGCTAAGGGCCTCGCCAAACTGGCGAAGGTGGTGGGCGTGGAGAGGGCCGACTCATGACCAGTGGAGCCTTCGGGCCGTTCGTCCAGTTGTATTGCAAGGAAGTTCTCGGCGACGCCAAGATCCGTTCCTTGAAGGAGGACCAGCTTGGCCGGTGGGTCATTTACCTCTGTGTCATGCAGGAGAACGAGGGCCGTCTCCCAAAAGATGCGGCTCTACTAGCCCGTTGCTGTCGTCTAGATAAACGCAAAGTGAACGGGGACCTTCTCTGGCTTCCGTTGTTCTTCTCGACCTCTGAGTGTGGTCAGTTTTTTCGCTCAGAACGCCTCGAACGCGAGAGCGCAAAATATCGGAAGAAGGTTGATATTGCTCGCAACAACGGCAAGAACAGGACCCACGATATAGGGGACGGCCAAGAACCTTCCGGTGCCCTAGTTGCGAACCCCGAAATAGGGGGGGGGGACCCCCCCCGAAATGGGGGTGTAACTCTAACTCATAAAGAAATAACCCCTAAGCCCCCTTCGGGGTCTGCGGGTGGTGGTGGCAGGAAGGCTCGGAAGGCGAAGGAGACAACCCCCATCTCCCTCGAGATCCCCCCCGCCATCGTGGAGGCCGTAAACGCCGTTCTCGTGGCATGCCCGAAGGAGCAGCCCCGAGGAAAACAAATCGGCGCCCGCATCCGGCTCGACCCTGGCCTTCTCGCCGACCGCTTGGAGGCCCTCATGCACAGAGCCCCGGCGGCACTGGACCTTTCGCTCCTCCAGGAATGCTGGCTGGCCTACTTGGCCTCCGCCCCCGAGACCGTGAAGGCTCCGCAGTATTTCTTCGGCTCCAAGGCGGACCAGGATGCCAACGGTGCCAACTGGCATCCCTGGGCCAGGCAGGTGTTCCGCAAGCGGAATGCAGCCTCCGTGGCCTCAGCCCCTGCCCTTGCCGTCTAACCCGCGGGCTGTGATGGCCCTTCTCGGAGATGTCCCCATGATCCATGTCCACGACCTTGAGGCCGCATTTGTTGGCGCCCTCATTGCCCAAATCGGCGAGCCAGAGGCCCGTTTCACCATGGAGGACTTCGACCCCGGGTCCATGTCCGGCTTCGTTGGCCGCTCCGTCGTCCAGACCCTGTCTGGCCTCGTCAGCGACCGCGGGATGGGGCTCACCCCTGCCGAGGCCCGCCGGGTGCTCTACGCGGGCCTCAGCGCACAGCCGGAGGCCATCGAGTGGCTCATGGGACTGGACCAGAAGGCCGGTGAGTCTGCCGACCTGTCCAAGCTGGCCCGGCAAATCACCATCCATCGCGTGGCCCAGGAGGCCGAGGCCGTTTTCCTGTCCGCCAGGATCGACCCAGACAATCTCGACGAGGACCTCAGCAGGGTGCTCTCGGAGGTCGCGGTGCTGCTCTCCCGGGTGGCCGATGAACGCTACAAGGTCGAGACGCTGTCGCCCTACCTCCGGGCCTACGAACAGGGCGAGCCCGTCATCCCCAAGGCCCTGTCTGAGTCGGTGGTGGTGTTCGGTGTGCCCGAACTCGACGACCCCGACACGGGCATCATTACCGCCCGCGGTGGCCTGGGCGTGATCGCGGCCCCCCCCACCTGGGGCAAGTCGGTCATGGTGTCCCAGCTTGCCGGGCAGACCGCCCTGGCCGGGCGCCATGTCCTGGTGGCCTCGCTGGAGCAGGGCCGGGCCCAGGTGGCCATGCGCTCCATCGCTTCGTTGGTCCAGGACTTCAAGAGCCGGGTCAAGAATGGCGGCTACACCCGCAAGGTGGCCCAGCCGATACGCGACGCCGCCGAGCGGATCCACCTTCTGTCCCCGGGGTCGGGCACGCCCTGGGTTGCCATCGAGGCCGCGGCCCGCAACCTGCACCGCCGGGGCAAGCTGGATGTGCTCGTGGTGGACTACTTCACCCTCATGGAACCGCCCCAGATCGGGAAGCAGTTCAGCAGCGCCGCGATGTATGGCGCCATCTCGAAGGCCGGGAAGCGTCTGGCCCACGAACTCTCGATCGCCGTCATCTTCGTCGCGCAGTTCAGCCGCCAGATGCGCGAGATCGACCAGGAGCCGATCCCTTCCGACCTGAAGGAGACGGGCCAGCTTGAGCAGGACGCCGACTGGGCCCTGTTCATGTGGCAGGCGTCGCGGAAGCTGTCGCTGCTCCCGAAGGCCCACCCGGGCAACCGCGTCAGCAGCTACAAGAAGGCCAAGAACCGTTGGGGCCCGGTGGACTTCTCCGGCGATGGCCTGTTCCTGGAAATCGACCCCACGCGGGACCTCATCCTGCCCTATGTCCGCACGACCGACGGCAGCGACGCTTCGGCTGTAGGGGGTGGGTATGACCGCCTCTAATCCACTCCTCGACTGGGCCCTGGACCACATGGCCCTCGGCTACTGCCCTGTGCCCACCGTCAGGGGCGGGAAAGGGGCCTGCGTGCCCTGGAAGCCCTACCAGATGGCCCGACCTACCATGGACGAACTGGAGGCGTGGTTCCCTGCCCTGCTGGCCGCCGAGCGCAACCTGGCCCTAGTGACCGGCGCCTTCCACGGGCATGTGGTGGTGGACGCCGACGACGAGGAGGCGGTGCGCTTCGCCGTGCTGCAGTTCGGGCCCACGCCCTACCGGGTCCAGACCCGCCGCGGGCAGCACTTCTACTACCGGCACCCCGGCTGTGGCATCCATGTGCAGACCAAGGCCCGGGTGTTCGGCGAGAAGGGCCCGGCGATCGATGTCCGCGGGGATGGGGGGATGTGCACCGGCCTGGGCTCCACCCACGCCTCGGGGTTCGTCTACGCCCTGGTCCCGGGCGCCGAAATGCTTTCCGTGTCCGACCTCCCACTGTTCGACCCGTCGTGGATCCCGCGGGCCGAGCCGATCCAGGCCCCGGTTCTGGACCGCTCCCTCGGGGGCCTCCAGCGTGCCGAGCGGTATCTGGCCGCCTGCGAGGGCACCGGCCAGGGCGGGCGCAACGACAACACCTTCCGCGTGGCCTCGGCCGTGGTGCGGGACTTCGGCCTGTCGTTCGAGCAGGGCTGGGCCCTCATGTCGGGTTGGAACACCGAGAAGAACGACCCGCCCCTGGGCGAGAACGACATGCGGATCATCGTCCAGTCGTGCCTCAGTTCGGGTAAGAGGCCGATCGGTGGCCGACTCAATGAACCAGCACCTGTCCAGAGATGGAACCCACTGGACCGATTTCCAGCCTCCCGGCCCTGAGCGGTCGTTGACGCCAACTATCGAAAGGTAGATCCATGACACCCAAGCATTCACCGACCAAGCAAAAGCCCCGCGGGCAGGCATCTCATGCCAAAACCCGTGCTCGCATTGATATGGCGCGGAGGTGGTATATCCAGGCCATTATTCCGGCCGAGGCTGATCGGAATGAAGTCAAACAGCCATCACTGGACGCTGTGGCCCAGGCCGTGGGTCTGCCGCTCGTTACGATCCACCGCCGGTCGCAGCAGGAGGGGTGGGTCGAGCAGAAGGAGACCTTTGCCAAGTTGACCCTGAGGGCTGAGAACCAACGCCTCGTTCGCACCCTCGCGGATCAGCATGCTCGGTCCCGCGCCGCCTACTTTCGCTCCTCCCTACGCCTACAGTCCGCAGTCGAGAGGAAGCTCAGCCAGGAGGGGGAAGTGCTCGACATGGCCGATCTTTCTGCTGCGGGGTCGGCCCTGGCCAAGGCCCAGAAGATTGCGGACACAGCATTTCTTGGCCCCCTGAATAACCAGAAGGACCCCGATGAGGAGGCCCCAAAGGCTTGTGGTGGCTGGCCAGCCGTGTCTGGGCGCCTCCCCCCAGCACTGCAGGATTATTTTGCCAAGTTAGATGAAGAGAGCGAGGCAAGGAGCAACGCAGCCAGGGGCCTCTAAGGACCCTGGGCCAGGCGGTGTCCCAAAGTGTTGCAAAGTGTTGCAATTATATTTGTTTTGCCGTATTATTCTAATTATATTGTATATGGATCAACCACTTTCCAGACGCATACCGGTTTTGTATTCAGCAAGGCAGGCCGCCAAGAACCCCGGCGCCTACAGCCCCTCCGCTGGCAAACCGACCATCGTCGCCACGGCCCTTGCTGACCGCGGGTTCCCGGTGTCCTTCTATGCCCCGCGGCCCCTGCTGTTTGCCGAACTCTGCCGGGCCCACTCCTCCACCTATGTGGAGGGCATCCTCTCTGGCCGGGAGCAGAACGGGTTCGGGAACCGGGACAAGGCCGTGGCCGCCAGCCTGCCCTATACCTCCGGGTCCATGCTGGGCGCTGCCCTGGCGGCCCGGCCCAACATGCCCGCCTGCTCCCTCACCAGCGGCTTCCACCACGCCATGTGGGACACCGGGGGCGGCTTCTGCACCATCAACGGCCTCATGGTGACCGCGGCGGCGCTGCTCGAAATGGGCAAGGCCGAGCGCGTGGCCATCCTCGATCTGGACGCCCACTATGGCAACGGGACCGACGATATCCTCCGGCACCGGGCGGACCTGGCCCCCAGCATCATCCACCGGACCATGGGCGGTTCTGGTTCCCGGCATGGCCACTACATCGCCAAGCTGCAGGCGTTCTTGGCTGACATTTCGGACTTTGAGCCGAGCGTCATCCTCTACCAAGCGGGCGCGGATCCACACGAGGACGACCCCCTGGGCGGCTACATTTCGACCGAGGAAATGCGGGAGCGGGACCGGATGGTGTTCGAGTTCGCGGAAGGTGAGGGGATCCCCCTGGCCTGGAACCTCGCGGGCGGCTACCAGAAGGGCGGCGTCACGGGTATCGACCCGGTGCTGGCCCTGCACCTGAACACCTTCCGCGAGGCGTGCCGGGCCTACGGCCTGCCCATCCCGGCGGAAATGGCCGTCCCTGCCTCGGCGCGTTCACGGTCGTCCTGGTGGGACGAGCCTGTGGACGATGTCCCCATGCTGCGGGGGCCCGAACGCTCCAAGGATAGTTACCGTGAGGTTGGGCGCCGATACAGCCAGCGGAGCCTGTTCAACGAGAAGTGGTAGCGGCTAGACGCCTGCTGGCCGAGGACCATAGAGGCGGGTGAGTCCCTCCACTGAATATCCATCCTTCAGGAATTTCTCCCACATGCACCTATTGAAACCCTCGGGGTCCGCGGGTTCGTCGTCGCCGAAGAAGTCAGAGTCTTGCTTTTTACCGTCCTCGTCGAGGTAGAAGCCTTCGTATGAAGGAGTATATGGGTCATAGTCATAGATACTGGAAGGCCGCATTGCTTTGGGCGTCAGTCTGCGCAGGAGTTCGCGCTGGGGCGATGTCACACCCAGGCCGGGTCCCGAGAAGTCTTGGGCCATGGTGATGATCTTGGCCATCCCATGCCATCCGTGGACCTGAGCCCACATGGCGCAGGCCAGGAAGCCCGCCTCTCGCCTGGGCGTCAGGTCCAGGTAGAGCACATCGCTATAGGGTTGGCGGAGGGTTCTGTAGATGTCCGCCAGGGTCCGCTTTACCTCAGCTAGCCGAACGGTCCTCCCGGGGAATTCGCCTGATGGCAGGTAACTGAGTCCGCGTCCCGTGTCTGAGACCATCTTTTCGATTTCCGGCCATGCAGAGGGCGTGTATGACTCCTCCCCCGCCTGGCCGATGGGAAGGACGAGGCGACTCCACCCGAACCAGGGCACTTGGTCCTGCCCTATCTGGTTCCGACTGGATTCACTGCTCAGCGAATGCGCCAATTGAGCATATTCTTCGTGTACCCGATAGAAATAGCCCTTGGCTTGGAGGTCATTGACGGCCTGGATGATGCCCTGGAGCCAATCGGAGTAGGCGTCGAGCGATGGGCACGGATTGAGGGGGATTCCCACGACGAGGCTGCTCTTGATCTTGGGATCGCCCCAGAAGTCGATCCTTTGGAAAGTGAGCGCAGATTTTGTCATGGTTGCCCTTTGGACTGGTGACGCTCGGAGCGAAAACGAATCGGGGTCCGACAGGCTCCTGGCATCCAGTGCAATGACAGGTTACGGCGATCAATTGGTCAATATTTGTCAAATACTGACGGGCGTGTTCGCAACGGCGTCCTCAGGTAGAACAGGGGCCTGGTCATAATCCAGCGAAGTTTCACCCTGACTGTCGAGTGTCAGCTTCCACTCCTTCATCAGGCCGACCAGTTCCTTCCCATTGATGAGCCCGATGGGGTGGTTGGCCGTTGGTCGAACGGCCTCGGTGACCGCCCCCCGACTGAATCCAGTGGTGGTGATAAAAACGCCGAGAGATTGAACCCCCATGCTGCCCCTCAGGTTCTGGATCTCCGGGCGCTGGACATTGTTGGTGGTGTATTTCTTGGCCTGGGCCACCAGCTTCAATTTGATGCCCCCCTGGAGGGTAATCAGCCCTCCAGCATCTACCCCAGCATCACCAGACATTTGGGTTTCCTTGATCTCCGCCCCGAACATCTGGGCAAGGAGTTTGGCCACCAACATCTCGAACTGGCCAGAAGTGATCCCTTGGATCCGCTTGAGAAGAATCTCATCCTCATCTGTCCAAATTGTTCCTGGCACCTTCTTGAAATCTATTTCGGAGAGAGCGATCAACCCCTGACCCAGCTTCTTGAATCTGGGCTGGAGCCCACGCTTGGTATAGCGGTCGATCTCCGTGAGGATTTGCGCATACATCGTCGCATCCGGGGTTTGGCCTTTGGTGGTGAGCTTCCCCTGCTCAATAGCAAGTTGGGTGATTTGCCGGTAATGGAGTGGCCTGGGAGGGTTCAACTCCTGCAGCACCTCAACGGCAGCCTCGGTGAAGCTTAGAGTCTCCGTATTCGCGGCCGGATCCAGTTCTTCGTCGTCGAAAAGGGACGGGGTGCCTGCGAGCGTGGTCCCTGACACATCCGTCTCGACCACTTGTCCCCTCAGGCCGTACCGACCGGGTGCGGGACGAACGAAAAC